>CALRYR010000564.1:0-3248 GCA_943372425.1 Variovorax sp. YR752
CGCGGCGGCGATGCGCGCCGCGGGAATCGACTGCACCGCCCGTGCGAGCGGCAGCGGGGTCGGCAGCGTGAAGCCGACGGTAGGTGGCGGTGCGCCGGTCAGAACGCACAGCGGGCAGTCCATGTGGCTGGGAACCAGCTCTTGCGCGCCGTCGTCGGTCTGCACGACCACCTTGATCGCGCCGGCCGCGGAACACACGAGCTCCATCGCCTGCGGATGCACCACCGGCGCGGCCACGGCCACGCCCAGCGACAACAGGAACCACGCCAGCACGCAGCGGTGCAGGATGGCGAGGTGGCGCAGGGTAGACATGGGAGCGGATTATGCGGGCTCGCCCGACCCCTGCGGGCATTCACCTTTCAGGCCATCTGCTCGATCGCCTCGCGCATCGCCTGCGTGATCGCGCGCACCGCCACGGAATCGGGCCGCCCTGCCAGCCGCAGTGCGCGCACCGGCACCGGGATGTGCGGCTCCAGCGCCAGCACGTCGACCTTCGCGCGGTCGGCCGAGCCCGCAGTGCAGCCATCGACCAGCGCCACGCCGAGCCCATGGTGCGCCATCGCGAGCGCCGCATGGTAGGTCTGCACGGTGACCACCGCGCGGTGGAAGCCAACGCCGGCCTGGCGGCAGGCCTGGCTCAGGCTGGTGCCCACCGGGTCGCGCCCGTCGAGCCCGACCACCGGCAGGTCGACCAGATCGTGCAGCGCCACCGAGCCGTTGCGCACCAGCGCACGCGGCAGCAGGCCCTTGGGCGCGATGCACACCATGCGGCTGTCGGCCAGCGATTCCTGCAGCAGCGACGGATGCACCGCCGGGCTGAAGGCGAAACCGACGTCGGCCTGCTGCGACAGCAGCGCCGACATGATCTGCGGCGAGTGCAGCGACTCGACGATGACGGCCACGCCCGGATGCTTCTCGCGAAAGGACTTGAGCGCGCGCGGCAACACCTCGTAGCTGAGCGCCAGCACGGTGAGGATGCGCAGCTCGCCGGCCGCGCCAGACGAGCGCAGGTTCGTCGCGAGCCGCTGCACCTCGTCGAGCTGCGCGAACAGCCGCTCGATGTGCGGGTACAGCGTGAGCGCCTCGGTCGTCGGCGTGAGCCGCCCCTTGGTGCGCGCGAAGAGCGAGAAACCCAGCTGCAGCTCCGCGTGCTGCAGCGTGCGGCTCACGGCCGGCTGCGTGATGTTGATGAGCCGCGCCGCCGCGCTCACGCTGCCGGTGAGCATGATCGCGTTGAAGACCTCGATGTGGCGCAGGCGCATGGGAGGCTCAGTGCGCCTTGTCCCAGTTCGGCCCCACGCCGAGTTCGGCCAGCAGCGGCACCTTGAGTTCGGCCACGCCGGCCATCAGCTTCGGGATCTCGCTGCGCAACCAGTCGACCTCGGCCTCGGGCACCTCGAACACCAGTTCGTCGTGCACCTGCATGATCATCTTGGTGGCGCGCTGCTCGGCATCGAGCACGTTCTGCACCTTGACCATGCTGAGCTTGATCAGGTCGGCCGCGGTGCCCTGCATCGGCGCGTTGATGGCCGCGCGCTCGGCGCCGCCGCGGCGCGGGCCGTTGGGCGAGTTGATCTCGGGCAGGTAGAGGCGTCGGCCGAACACGGTCTCGACGTAGCCCTTCTCCTTGGCACTCATGCGCGTCTCGTCCATGTACGCCTTCACGCCCGGGTAGCGCGCGAAGTACCGGTCGATGTACGACGCGGCGGCCTTGGTCTCGATGCCCAGGTTCTTCGCCAGACCGAAGCTGCTCATGCCGTAGATCAGGCCGAAGTTGATGACCTTGGCATAGCGGCGCTGCTCGCTCGACACCTGGTCGACCGCGACGCCGAAGACTTCCGCTGCCGTCGCGCGGTGCACGTCGATGCCCTCGGTGAAGGCGCGCAGCAGCGATTCGTCGCCGCTGATGTGCGCCATGATGCGCAGCTCGATCTGCGAGTAGTCGGCGCTGGCGATCACGCTGCCCGCCGGCGCCACGAAGGCCTCGCGCACGCGGCGGCCTTCGGCCGTGCGAATCGGGATGTTCTGCAGGTTCGGATCGTTGCTGCTCAAGCGGCCCGTCACCGCCACCGCCTGTGCGTAGTGCGTGTGCACGCGCCCGGTGCGGGGGTTGGCCAGCAGGCCGAGCTTGTCGGTGTAGGTGCCCTTGAGCTTCGACAGGCTGCGGTGCTCCAGCAGCTTGGCCGGCAGCGGGAAATCGTCGGCCAGCTTCTCCAGCACTTCTTCGTCGGTGCTGGGCGCGCCGCTGGGCGTCTTCTTGACGACGGGCAGGCCCAGCTTGGTGAAGAGGATCTCGCCGATCTGCTTGGGGCTGCCCATGTTGAAGGGCTGGCCCGCGAGTTCGTAGGCCTCCTGCTCCAGCTGCATGATGCGGGTGCCCAGCTCGTGGCTCTGCGCGGCCAGCGTGGGCGCGTCGATCAGCACGCCGTTGCGCTCGATGCGGTAGAGCGCCTCGCTGCTGGCCATCTCCAGTTCGTAGACGTAGCGCAGCTTCTCGTCGGCCTCCAGCTGCGGCCAGAGCACACGGTGCACGTCGAGCGTCTGGTCGCTGTCCTCGCACGAATACTCCGCCGCCTTGTCGATCGCCACCTGGCTGAAGGAGATCTGCTTGGCGCCCTTGCCGCACAGGTCTTCGTAGTCGATGCCGCTGCGGCCCAGGTGGCGCTCGGCCAGGCTGGCCAGGCCGTGCGGGCGGTGCACTTCGAGCACGTAGCTCTGCAGCATCGTGTCGTGCGCGTAGCCCTGCACCTCGATGCCATGGTTGGCGAGCACGTGCCGGTCGTACTTGATGTGCTGGCCGAGCTTCTTCTTCGCGCCGTTCTCGAGCCAGGGCTTGAGGCGTGCGAGCACCTCGTCGCGCGGCAGCTGCTCGGGCGCATCGGGGTAGTTGTGCGCGACCGGGATGTAGGCGGCCTCGCCCGGCGTCACGCTGAAGCTCAGGCCGACGATCTCGGCGCGCATCTCGTCGAGCGAGGTGGTCTCGGTGTCGATCGCCACCAGCTCGGCGGCTTCGATCTTCGCGAGCCAGGCGTCGAACTGCTCCCAGGTCATCACCGTGTCGTAGGCCAGGTTGCTGGCCTTCTCTGCCGCCTCGTCGCCCAGGTTGTCGACCGCAGGTTCGTCGAAAAGACCAGGGCCGGCGTCGTTCGACTTGTTTTTCTTCTTGCGGTTGTTCTCCTCGATCAGTTCGGGCGGCACCGCGTGCGCCTCGAGCGTCTTCACCAGGCTCTTGAAGCCGTAGGTCTCGT
>CALRYR010000565.1:0-3241 GCA_943372425.1 Variovorax sp. YR752
CGTCGAGCCCGCCGGCCTCGAGCACCACCTGCACGCCGCTGCGCTGCGTCTGCTGCACCCACTCGTCGACCATCGCGCGCACCGTCGTGTCGAGCGACAGCTGCTCGTCCAGCGGCAGCACGCGTTGCTGGCGCGCGCGTGCGACGTCGAGCACGTCGTCGACGATGCGCGCGAGCCGCAGTGCGTTCTGCTCGACCATCGCGGTGAGCTGGCGGTGCGCCGGGTCGGTCAGGTCTTCGCTGAGCAGCGCGCTGGCCTGCGTGATCGCAGCGAGCGGGTTGCGGATCTCGTGCGCCACCGCCGCCGACATGCGGCCCATCGCGGCCAGCTTCTCGGTGCGGATGCGGGCTTCGAGCTCGCGCAGGTCCTGCAGGAACATCACGCAGAGGCTGTCGTTGCGCCGGTCGCTCGATGGGGTGAGCCGGGTGCGCACCCGCACCTCGCGCGCCGGCCCCTGGGCTTGCGCCACGGGCAGTTCGCGCGATTGCGCGGCGCGGCGCGAGAAGGTGCGGCCGGCCAGCGCGGCGAGCGGGCGCCAGGCCGGCTGCGTGGCCAGCGCGAAAGGCGGCGTCATCGATGCGAGGCCGTGCCCGAGGATCACGTCGGCCGCCGGGTTGGCCGCATGCACCCGGCCATCGGCGTCGATCACCAGCACGCCTTCGCTCAGCGTTTCGATCACCAGGTCGTTCACCTGCGCATGCATCTGTGCCGCACTGCGCCCGCGCTGCGCCAGCGCCTCTTCCCGTGCCAGGCGCCGGGCGAGTTCGTGCGCCAGCAACGCCACCACGAACAGGCCGGTGCCGGTGAGCGCCGCCTGCACGAAACGCGCGCTGGCATCGCTCGACGAGTCGATCCAGCGCCAGCCTGCGTCGGCCAGCAGCAGCAGCGTGACGGCCGCGCTGGTGCCCAGGCCGACGGTGACCGTGCCGAGCACCGCGCCCATCAGCACCGGCAGCGCGAACAGCGGCGTGTAGTTGATGCTGCCGACCTGCAGCACCTGCAGGGCGGTGAAGGTGGCGAGGTCGATGCCGATGGTTGCCGCCCAGGCGGTGCCGAAGCCGCGGATCGGCGGGCTGAATGGTGCGAAGCGCGCACCCAGCAGCGCGGCGATCAGGTAGCCCGAAGAGAGGCCGACCGCGACCCAGTGCACCGACTGGCCGATCGCATAGGTTACGAACTGCAGCAGCAGCAGCACGGCGGCTACGAAGCAGCGCGCCGTCATGAAGCCGCGCCACAGGCGTTGCAGGGCGGTGTCGCGTTCGGTGCGGGTGTCGAGCGCAGCCCAGTCGGTCAGGGGTTCGCCGCGTGACCAGAGCAGGGAGGCCATGGCGGGGACCTTCAGCCTTCGGCCACGCGCCGATGCGCCGCGCTGCAATACAGCGCACCGCCCGGTCCGGGCAGGGCGTCGGTCGCCGGCAGGTGCAGACCGCAATGGGCGCAGCGCACCATCGCCTGTGGCGCACCGACGGCAGGTGGCGCAGAACGCTTCGGCGCTGCCGCGCGTTCGCGGATCTCGTCTTGCCGGTTCTTGCGCCAGAGCCAGATGCCGACCGCCACCACGAAGAGGACCAGCAAGTACTTCATGTGACGCCCCGTCCCAGCAGCACTTCGAGCACGAAGCGCGAACCGACGTACGCCAGCAGCAGCAGTGCGGCGCCGGCGTACAGCACGCGCCGCGCAGTGCGGCCACGCCAGCCGAAGCGGGCACGGCCGATCAGCAGCACCGCGAAGGTCAGCCAGGCCAGCACCGAGAACAGCGTCTTGTGGTCCCATTTCCAGACCTTGCCCGCGGCGCCGTAGAGCGTCTCGCTGAACAGCAGCCCGGCCAGCAGCGTGGCCGACAGCAGCACGAAGCCGGCGCTCACGAAGCGGAAGGTGAGGCGTTCCAGCGTCAGCAAGGGCATGCCGGCCTCCGGATCGGTGGCCAGCCGTATTTGTGCCTCCGCGCGTGTGGTCAGCCAGGCGTGGACCACCGCCGCGCCGAACAGGCCGTACGAGGCGATGCCAAGCGCCAGGTGGAGTGGAAGCCAGGGCGAAGCCCCGACATCGAGCACCTTGCCCGGGAACAGGGTGGCCAGCAGCACGGCGCCCGCACCAAGCACGGCGAGCCCGCGACGGAGCGCCAGCTTGGGGTACATGCGACTTTCGATGCCGTAGACGGTGAGCACCAGCCAGGCCGTGACCGACAGCGCCGGCGCCCAGTCGAAGTGCGGTTGCCGACCGACCAGGCCCCACACCAGCGCGGCGGCGTGCAGCAGCCAGGCGATGCCGAGCAGCGAGCGCGTGGCCGACGGTCCGAAGCGCGATGCGCCCGCCGCCGCGATGCCATAGGCGGCGGCGGTGGCGAAGCCCAGCGCCACGCCGAGCGGGGAGGGGCTCGCTAAAATCATGGTTCCGAGTTTAGCTGTGCCTTTGCGCGCGCTCGGGTCTCAAGGCATTCCAATCCATGGCCACCGCGCTCACCGAAAAATTCTCCCGGCTCGTCAAGACGATGAGCGGGCAGGCCCGCATCACCGAAGACAACGTGCAGGACATGCTGCGCGAGGTGCGCATGGCGCTGCTCGAGGCCGACGTGGCGCTCCCCGTGGTGCGCGATTTCGTCGCGCGCGTGAAGGAGAAAGCGCTCGGCCAGGAAGTGCTCGGCTCGCTCAAGCCCGGCCAGGCATTGGTCGGCATCGTCAACCGCGAACTCGCGGCGACGATGGGCGAGGGCGTGTCGGACATCAATCTGGCGGCCCAGCCGCCGGCCGTCATCCTCATGGCCGGCCTGCAGGGCGCGGGCAAGACCACGACCACGGCCAAGCTGGCCAAGCACCTGATCGAGAAGCGCAAGAAGAAAGTGCTCACCGTATCGGGCGACGTCTACCGCCCGGCGGCCATCGAGCAGCTCAAGACGGTGACGAAGCAGGCTGGCGCCGAGTGGTTCCCGAGCACCGCCGACCAGAAGCCGATCGACATCGCGCGTGCCGCCATCGACCATGCGCGCCGCCACTTCTTCGACGTGCTGCTGGTCGACACCGCCGGCCGTCTCGCCATCGACGAAGTGCTGATGGAAGAGATCAAGGCGCTGCACGCCGAGCTCAACCCGGTCGAGACGCTGTTCGTGGTCGACGCCATGCAGGGCCAGGACGCGGTCAACACCGCCAAGGCCTTCAAGGAAGCGCTGCCCTTGACCGGCATCATCCTGACCAAGACAGACGGCGACTCACGCGGCGGTGCGGCGCTCAGCGTGCGGCAGATC
>CALRYR010000566.1:0-3240 GCA_943372425.1 Variovorax sp. YR752
GGGAGTTGATGAGGCGGTTGTACATGGTGGTGCGCTGCAACAGCTCGTCGGGCGCGCCCTTGAGGCGGAAGGTCCAGCTCTCGACCAGCGTGCGGTCGGCCGCGATCGGCCGTGCCACGCGGATCGACTGGATCGCGCCCTTGATCGTCAGGTTCGGGTAGTACACGGTGTTGTGCCGCGCCATGCCGAGGATCTGCGCCGTCTTCTCCTCGCCGTAGCGGGCCTTCATCGCGTCGTCGTAGGCGGGGATCGGCTTGTACTTGCTGTGGATGCTGAAGTGCACGCCGGTGAAGCTGTGGCCGTTGTCGTACGTGCGCACGCCCATGTCCTCGAAGAACTTGTAGTCGGACATGAAGGGCACGAACTGCTCGATGGCCATCGGCTTGGGGGCGTCGGCCGGCTGGCCGGCCCACATCGCCTTGGCGGTGCCGGCGGACGATTCGTGCGCCACCATCGGATGCATGGTGTCGTTCAGGTTCTCGACGAACATCTTCCAGTTGCATTGATGCATGAAGCGCAGGCAGCCGCCGGCGATCTCGAGCTCGCCCTCCGGGGAGCGATCGGCCATGTTGTCGATCGAGCTGAGCGAGTCGCCGAAGTAGCTCTCGAAGTCCGGCCCCACGTCGTTGATCTTCACGAAGATGAAGCCGCGGTACAGCCGCACGTTCTCCACGGCGACCAGGCCCTTGGCGGATTCGCATTCGTGCAGCTGCGTGCCCTCGTAGCCGTTCTTCAGCGGAATGGCCAGCAGCGAGCCGTCGGTGCGGAAGGTCCAGGCGTGGTAGGGGCAGCGGAAGAACTTGCCGGTGTTGCCGCAGGGCGCGTTCACCAGCTGCGAGCCCTTGTGGGCACAGCGGTTCATCAGCACCCGCACCGAACGGTCGGTGTGGCGCACCACGATCAGCGGCCGGCCGGCGATCTCCACCCGGATGTAATCGCCGGGCTCGGGCAGCTGGCTGTCGTGGCCGGCATAGTTCCAGGTGTTGGCGAAGAAGTTCTCCTGTTCGAGTTCGAACAGTTCCTGGCTGATGTACAGGTCGCGGTGCACGCGGTCGGGCTGCACCAGGGCGCGAACGGCGTCGGGGTTGCCTCGGTAGGTCGTCATCGTGTGGGTCCTCGGTCGTTGCAGCGCGTCAGAGGTCGAGCACCAGGCGGGCGCCCTTGGCGCGCGAGATGCAGATCTGCATCACGTTGCCCTCGGCCTTCTCGCGGGCGCTCAGCACGTAGTCGCGGTGGTCGATCTCGCCGTCGATCACCGGCACGGCACAGACGCCGCATTCGCCGCGCTTGCAGTCGAACATCGGGTCGCAGCCGTTCTCGATCAGGCAGTCGAGCAGGCTCTGGTCGGCCGCGACCGTGAAGCGTTGGCCCGACTGCGCCAGTTCGACCTCGAAGGGCCGGTCGCCCTCTTCCACCACCGGCTCGGTGAAAAGTTCGAAATGCACCCGCCCGGTCGTCCAGCCTCGCGCCTGAGTGGCGGCCAGCAGCGCGTCGAGCATCACCTTCGGGCCGCAGATGTAGAGGTGGTCCTCGGCACCGCAGGCGTCGAGCAGCGCCGCGACGTCGAAGGGCCGGCCGGCCTCGTCGTCGGCATGCACCGACAAGCGTTCGCCCAGCAGCTCGTTCAACTCAGGCAGATAGGCCATCAGGGCGCGGCTGCGGCCCGCGTAGTGCATGCGCACGGGCGCGCCCTCGGCCACGCGGCGCGCCGCCATCGCGATGAGCGGCGTCACGCCGATGCCGCCGGCCACCAGCAAGGTAGCGCCGCCGGGTGCGTCGAGCGGGAAGTCGTTCTTCGGCGCCTCGATCTGCAGCAGCGCGCCAGGCTGCAGCTGTTCGTGCATGAAACGCGAGCCGCCGCGGCCATCGGCCTCGCGGCGCACGGCGATGCGGTAGGCCGCGGGCGCCGCGGTCGTGGCGGGTCGGCCGTCGGTGTCGATCAGCGAATAGTGGCGCCAGTCAGTCCGGCCATCGGGCAGCCTCACCTGCACCCGCACATGCGCGCCAGGCTCGAAGCCGGGCAGTGGGGCACCGTCAACGGCCTCCAGGCGGAACTGGCGGATCAGCGGATTGAGCAGGGCCGCCTCGGCCACACGGACGGTGAGCTGGGCGGTGGCGGGATGCGACATGGGCGGCGTTCCTCGAACTCAGGCGAGTGCGTGGCGCGCGAGTGCGGCGCGCAGGCGGTCGCCGTGCTCGTCGGCCAGGGCGGCATCTCGCAGCTCGCGCAGGGTGGCGGGTGCCAGTTGGGGGCCGGCGCGTTCCGCGGCGTCCATCACCAGCGTGTAGTTGCGCAGGCCACGCTCGTGGGTGTCGCTGTAGCCCTTGACCAGCCGCTGGCATTCCGCGATCTCGACGGCCAGTTGCGGGTTGCGTTCGGCCGCCTGCGCGATGCGCGACAGCCAGCCTTCGATCAGCGCGTTCTCCTGCGCGAAGCGGACCGTCGAGCGGCGCCAGCGACGTGCGCTCGCCACCGCCCGCAGCAGCAGGTAGCCGCCCAGCGAACTGGTGCGCACCACGCGGCCCTCGCGTGTCAGCCGCTCGACCAGGCGGCGCGGCAGGCCGGAGCCGGCCAGCCAGCGGCCGATGCCGCCCGGCAGCGTCTCGCAGATCTCCTGCAGCCGCGGATGCATGTATTCGTGGATCGCCATCACCTGGCCGGGCTGCACCCGCGATTCCTCGCGCACCCGGTCGAAGCGGGTGGCGCGGGTCTTCAGCGCGGCGACGCGGGCGGTGTCCTCGTAGGACATCCAGAGCGCGAGATGCCGGGCGACGATGTCGGCCAGACGGATGCCGTCATCGGTCGTGCGTTCGTAGAACGGCGCGAGCCGGTCGAGATAGGTCGCGGCATAGGCGATGTCCTGGTAGTCGATCTGCCGGCGCACGCCTTCGAGCAACAACGCCTGCGACCCGGCGGGAAAGCGCTGCTGCACCCTATCAACGAGCGCCCGCACCGCCGCTTGGCGCGGCTGCGGCGGCGCTGCGGCGGTGGTGGCGCCAGTCGCCGGTGGCGCGTCGCCGTTCTGCGCGCGGTCGAAGGCGGCACCGAAGGCCTTCAGGCTGGGCTTCACGCCGACGCCGCCGCGCTCGACCGTGGCTTCGAACTGGGCCCGGCTGAACGGCAGCACGCCGGCGCCGGCGAGCGCACCGAAGAGCACCGCGCTGATGACGCTGCCGGCCCGCTCCGCCGCCTCGGCCATGTCGAAGCGGATGTATCGCTTGGCGGCGCGGTCGGCCTGG
>CALRYR010000567.1:0-3233 GCA_943372425.1 Variovorax sp. YR752
TCGCGCTGGCCTTCTCGGGCACCGCGCCAAGGTAGCTGCGCGTGTCCTCCACCAGGCCGCGGGCCTGGTCGAGCTCGATCGGGTTGGCGAACCAGGCGTCCCAGCGGGTGGTGAGCCCCTTGGCCGAGCGGGCCAGGTCTTCCTGCAAGGGCTGCGCCGCGTCGACCGCATTGAGCGCGCGGTGTGCGGCGCGCTCGGTCATGTCGACGACGTACTTGAGCCGGTCCCGTGCATCGGGAATGGCCTGTGCAGCCTTCTCCACCTGCTTGTCGAGCCCCAGCTCGCGCATGCCTTCGCGCAGCTGGCGCGTGAGTTGGCCGATGCGGCCGATGATCTCTTCGGCCGTGTTGTGGTGGTCTGCTGTATCCAGCGCTTGGTTGGACATGGTCAGGCCTCTTTGGCAAGCTTCTCGAAGATCTTGGTGAGCTTGTCTTCCAGCGTTGCCGCCGTGAAGGGCTTCACCACGTAACCGTTGGCGCCGGCCTGTGCCGCCGCAACGATGTTCTCCTTCTTGGCCTCGGCCGTCACCATCAGCACCGGCAGCTTGCACAGCGCGGGATCGGCGCGGATGGTCTGCAACATCGTCAGGCCGTCCATGTTGGGCATGTTCCAGTCCGACACGACGAAGCCGAAGCCGCCGCCCTTGAGCTTCTCGAGGCCGGCCGCGCCGTCTTCGGCTTCGTCGACGTTGAGGAACTCCAGCTCCTTCAGCAGGTTGCGCACGATGCGCCGCATGGTCGGGAAGTCATCCACGACCAGGATCTTGATGCTTTTGTCAATCACGATATTTCACTCCACAAAGTCGTTCATCAAACTCGGTTCGTCCGCTCGCCAAACGTGCGCAGATGGTTCAGCACACGTCGGCACATTTCTCCCAGGGGCGCCACCTCGTCGGCGGCGCCGATGGCGATCGCCTCGCGCGGCATGCCGAACACCACGCAGCTCGCCTCGTCCTGCGCCAGGGTGTGGGCACCGGCCTTGCGCATGCGCAACAGCCCTTCGGCGCCGTCCTTGCCCATGCCGGTCAGGATCATTCCGATGGCGTTCTTGCCGGCGTGCTTGGCGGCCGAGTCGAACAGCACGTCGATCGACGGGCGATGGCGGTTGACCGGCGGTTCCTGGTCCAGGTGCGCCACGTAGTTGGCACCGCTGCGGGCGAGCGACATATGGAAGCCGCCGGGCGCGATGTAGGCATAGCCGGGTAGCACGCGTTCGCCGTGCTCGGCTTCCTTCACGTGGATGCGGCTGAGCGAATCGAGTCGCTGCGCGAAGGATTTGGTGAAGCCGCCGGGCATGTGCTGCGCGATCAGCACCGCGGGCGAATCGGGCGGCAGCGGCTGCAGCACCTCGCGGATGGCTTCGGTGCCGCCGGTGGACGCACCGATGATGATCAGCTTCTCGGTGCTCAGCAGCGGGCTGCGCAGGAGCGATTCCTGCGGCGCGTCGGCCGGCCGCGGCGCGCTCGGCCGGGCCGCCGCCACGCGTGCGCATGCCGCCGCACGGATCTTCCCGGCGATCAGTTCGGTGTAGTTGAGCAGGCCGTCACGCACGCCAAGGCGAGGCTTGGTGACGAAGTCGATGGCGCCCAGCTCGAGCGCGCGCAGCGCGATCTCCGAGCCGCGCTCGGTCAGCGAGGAGACCATCACCACCGGCATCGGCCGCAGGCGCATCAACTTCTCGAGGAACTCGAGCCCGTCCATGCGCGGCATCTCGACATCGAGCGTCAGCACGTCGGGGTTGGTCGCCTTGATGAGGTCGCGCGCCACCAGCGGGTCGGCCGCGGTGCCGACAACCGTCATGTCAGGCTGGCTGTTGATGATTTCGGTCATCACGCTGCGTATCAGTGCCGAGTCGTCGACACACAGGACCTTGATCTTTTTCGTGCTCACAGTCTTCCTTTGTTCCTGACCGCGGCCGGCATGGGCGTGGCCATGGCGGTCGCCTTGTCGGCGCTCCAGACGCGTGGCGGCACGATCTGCCGCAGCAGGTCGACCTCGTCGCGCTGGACCAGTTGGACATCCGTCTGCGCGCGCAGCTTGCGCACGCTCGCCTTGCCCGTCGACGGCACGAAGCAGACGCGGCGCGCGTGCGGGCCGCGCAGGTCCTGCGCCGCGACCGGGATGCGATGCTCGCCCAGGTAGCGCAGGACGAAATCGGAGTTGCGGTCGCCGATGTTCAGCGTCGTCATGTTCGCCAGCACCGCGCCGCCGCCAAAGACCTTGGCCTGGATGCGCTCGCGTCGTGCGCCGGCGCGCAGCATCTCGGCGATGAGCACGTCCATCGCATAGGTGCCGTAGCGCATCGACTCGCGCGCATCGCGTGCGGTGCGGTCGCTGTCCTCGGGCAGCATGAAATGGTTCATGCCGGCGATGCCGCTGTCGATGTCGTGCAGGCAGGCTGCAACGCACGAACCGAGCACGGTGCTCAGCACGGTGTTGGTGCTCGTGACGTAGTACTCCGCCGGCAACAGCTTGACCGCCATCTGGTTCAGATCGCGGTCGAAGTAGTGATGGCTGGCAAGCGCACTCGACGCGGATGGGCTCATGCAGGCACCGCGCTCTTCGTTCGCACCACCGAGTACACGGTGTGGCCCAGCGGCTTGAAGTTCTGGTTCACCAGCGACGCGTTTTCCGAATGGCCGGCGAACAGCAGCCCGCCCTGCTTGAGCAGCGGCAGGAAGCGGTCGAGGATCTTGCTCTGCGTCGGCTTGTCGAAATAGATCATCACGTTGCGGCAGAAGATCGCGTCGACCGGCTCCTTGACCGCCCACGAGGCATCGAGCAGGTTCAGGCGGGAGAACTTCACGAGCTGCGCGACTTCGGGCCGGATGCGCACGCGACCGGCGTTGCCGCCGGTGCCCTTGTTGAAGAAGCGGCGCAGCCGCTCGGGCGACATGCGTTCGACCTGCTCGAGCGTGAACACGCCGGCCGCCGCCTTCTCGAGCACGGCCGTGTCGATGTCGGTGGCAATGATGCGGGCCGAGGCCGCCTTCTGCTCGCCCAGCGCCTCGATCAGCGTGATCGCGAGCGAATACGGCTCCTCGCCGGTGGACGCTGCCGCACACCAGATCGTGACGGGCTCCTTCGCCTTGCGCACATGCTCCGCGAGCACCGGGAAATGGTGTGCCTCGCGGAAGAAGGACGTGAGGTTGGTCGTGAGCGAGTTGATGAACGCTTGCCACTCGTTCTCGTCGTTGCCGGCTTCCAGCATCGACAGGTAAGTCGCGAACTCGG
>CALRYR010000568.1:0-3232 GCA_943372425.1 Variovorax sp. YR752
GTCGCGGCGGACTTGCAGGCGGGCCTCGGCCAGGTCGGCCTCGTGGCGGTCGCGCAGCGTCTTGGCCAGGGTGAAGGCCGAGCTGATGAGGAACAGCCAGCTCACGCCGAGGAAAGCCTTGTAGGTCTCGTTGATGTCCATGCGCAGCAGGCCCCAGCCGGTCAGCGCCATGGCGGTGAGGAAGCCGCCCCAGACCACCAGCTTCCACATCGGCGTGTCGCCGGCGGCGCGCGCGGCGCCGTGCTGGTTGTCGCGCACAAACTTCGCCAGCACGAACGCCGCCGACAGGCAGAACACGTAGCCCATCACCATGAAGGCGCGGTCGAGCGCCTCGCCGGGCAGCCAGCCGAGGCCGATGGCGCACAGCGACACGGCGATGCCGAAGGAGGTCCAGACCTGGAGCTGCCAGGCGCGGGTGTCGCGTTGGACGGTGGAAGAGGGGGGAAGGGATTGCATGCGGGCCTCGCGGCGTAGTGAAGGTGCGCGAATGATCGATCGCACGCCGCCGCCCGGCATCGAATCAATGCACCAGTCCCCGCAACTGGTGCTTCAAGTATCAGCCAGGGATACTTTTCTTGAGGGGCAGGCGCCCTTGCAGCATGTCGCGGCGGGTGTAGGGCCGCTCCAGGCCGGCAAGCCGCACGGCAATCCGCTCCAGCAGGCCTTGCGTGGGCGCTGCCTCGCCCGGGGCGTGGAAGGCCAGCGGCAGCAGCAGGCAGGCCAGCATCAGGTACCAGGGCAGCCGCGGTGGCGCATGCAGCCGCCCGAACAACAGGAAGCCCGCGACGATCGTCACGCCGAGGATGAATCCTGTGACCACTTCCGACACCGAGTGGGCATAGATCGCGAGTCGCGAAAGACCGATGAGTGCCCCCAGGGCGCAGCCCGCCAAGATGGCCAGCGTTCGCGCTCGCGGCGACCGGCCCGCCGCCATCACCCAGAAGACCATCGACCACACGCTGGTCGCGATGGCCGTGTGCCCGCTGAAGCCGGTGAAGTTCCAGCGCACACTGCCGATGCCCCAGCCCATGAATGCGAGCTTGGAGATGCCGATGAGCGCGCCGCCGATGCCGAAGGCGATGCACCACTCCAGCGCGGTGCGGCGGCCTGTCGGCGAGCGCAGCAGCAGCAACGGCAGCAGCACCGCGATGGGCAGCATCAGGCCGCTGTCACCCAGCCAGGTGATCGCATGCCAGGCCGGGCGTGGCAGCAGCCCGAGCGTGGCCCAGAAGGCCTCCCGCAGCGCCTCCATCAGGCAGCGAGCAGTCCGCTGACGCGCGACTGGAGCGATTCGGGCTGCACCTGCGCGCCAGGCACGGCCGGCCCGACGTGGAGCCCCACGCGGCTGAACAGCCCGCGGCGGAACGGCCGCACCATGGCGACGTTCTGCCCGTCGCGTTGCTCGATGCGGCTGAAGAAGGAACCCCAGAGATTGGTCAGCGCCATCGGGATCACCGGCGGGTCGATGCCCTCCTCACGCGCCGCCGCGAGGATCTTCATCACGCCGCCCTTGAAAGGCTGCAGCGTGCCGTCGCGGGTGATCGCGCCCTCGGGGAAGATGGCGAGCAGGTCGCCTTCGCGCAGCACGTCGACCGCCTGCGCGAAGGCGCGCTCGTAGGCAACGGGGTCGTCCTTCTGCGACGCGATCGGGATCGCCTTGGCCAGCCTGAAGAGCCAGCCCAGCACCGGCACGCGGAAGATGCGGTGGTCCATGATGAAGCGGATGGGCCGCGGGCTGGCCGCCATCAGCAGCACCGCGTCGATGAAGCTCACGTGGTTGCACACCAGCACCGCCGCGCCCTCGGTCGGGATGTGCTCGTCGCCGCGGATGCGGAAGCGATAGATGAAGTGCGACAGCAGCCACGACACGAAGCGCAGCAGGTATTCGGGAACCAGCATGAAGATGTAGAAGGCCACCACCGCGTTGGCGATGCCGGTGAACAGGAAGATCTGCGGAATCGTAAAGCCTGCCTTGAGCAGCGCGCCGGCAATGACCGAGCTGGCGATCATGAATAGCGCATTGAGGATGTTGTTCGCTGCGATGATGCGCGCGCGGTGCGTCGGCTGGCTGCGCAGCTGGATCAGTGCGTACATCGGCACGCTGTAGAGGCCGGCGAAGAGCGACAGCAGGCCCAGGTCGGCCATCACGCGCCAGTGCGCCGACTGGCCGACGAACGCGCCGAGACCCATCTCCGGCACCGCCGGCAGGCCGCGCGAGGCAAAGTAGAGGTCGATCGCGAAGACGCTCATGCCGATCGCGCCCAGCGGCACCAGGCCGATCTCGACCTGGCGGCGGCTGAGCGTTTCGCACAGCAGCGAACCGATGCCGATGCCGATCGAGAACACCACCAAGAGCAGCGAGGCGACCTGCTCGTTGCCGTGCAGCACCTCCTTGGCGAAGCTCGGAAACTGGCTCAGGAAGACGGCGCCGAAGAACCACATCC
The DNA here is from genome assembly GCA_943372425.1 of Variovorax sp. YR752. Taxonomy (GTDB): domain Bacteria; phylum Pseudomonadota; class Gammaproteobacteria; order Burkholderiales; family Burkholderiaceae_C; genus Variovorax. Next base: position 2,445 of record CALRYR010000568.1, read on the forward strand.
ACGAGATGCCCAGCAGCGAGCGGAAGACGACGATGTTGCCGTGCGCCAGCTTCAGGTTGCGCCAGGTTTCGCTGAAGGGGTTCCAGTTGACGACCAGCCCGGGGTCGGTCGCCGGCGCAGCCGGGATTGCCTGCGCCACACCGCGCCCCACCAGCGCCAGCCCGACGCAGGCCACCGCCACCGTCGTGTGGCCGACCCCCGGCAGCGCCACCAGCAGGCCACCGGCCACCTGCCCAAGCAGGATGGCGACGAAGGTGCCCATCTCGACCATGCCGTTGCCGCCGGTGAGTTCGCGCGCGTCGAGCACCTGCGGCAGGTAGGCGAACTTGACCGGGCCGAACAGCGTGGAATGCAGCCCCATGAGGAACACGCAGCCCAGCAGCATGGCGGCGTCGGCTCGCACGAAGCCCCAGGCGGCGATCGCCATGATGGCGATCTCGAGGTTCTTGACGATGCGGATCATCTTCGTCTTGTCGTACTTGTCGGTCAGCTGCCCGGCGGTGGCGGAGAACAGCAGAAAGGGCAGGATGAACAGCGCGCCGATCGCCAGGCCCGCCATGGCCGGCGGCATCCAGCTCAGCTGGAGCTGGTAGGTCACCATCACGGTGAAGGCGAACTTGAAGAGGTTGTCGTTGGCCGCGCCGGCGAACTGCGTCCAGAAGAAGGGGGCGAAGCGCCGCTGGCCCAGCAGGGCGAACTGGTTCGCGTGGACCTCGGTCGAAGCAGCAGCGGCGGGTGTCGTCATTCGAATGTCCCCGTCGGGGCTCCTCGGGCCGTCATGGCGGTGG
>CALRYR010000569.1:0-3224 GCA_943372425.1 Variovorax sp. YR752
CTGTCCGCGGAAGGCCGTCACACACCGCGACGGCCGATAGCGCTGGTAGAGGTGCTTCGGCTCCCGTGCCTTGCGCGGTTCCTCGATGCTGCGGCCGTCTCAACTGTTCGGCTCCGGCGAGGGAGCCGCCTGCTGCATGCCAGGGCGACCGGCCAACCCAAACCATGGGTGCCTTTGCCGGCGTTCTGCGAGCCACAGCGAAAGTGGCCGTGCGGCATCCCTGGATCTCCGCACGCTCGATCTCACAGCATTGCCAGGGTCAATCCGTTGGCGATCCCGGAAAGCCGCCTGCGCGCATCGAGGTGAAGGCGACGGGTTCCACGACGCTCCTGGTCCTGCTGCCTCAGCCAGTCGCCAGCGGAGGGCTGACGGGTGCCTTCCTCTGCAGACAGTGCTTGAATCAAGGTGATGGCTTCTGAGCGGCGAGACACATGCTGAATGTGCGTTGTCAATCGTCGTGCCGATGTAGGGGAAACTCGGGTCTGCCGTCGCATCGGTTGGCTTGCCTCGATTTCGGTGCCCGGCGCCGATACGATCGCTGCACCCCTGGAAGCCAAGATGACCAAGCGCAACACCGAAAAGATCCTGCGCACCTATGGCTTCTGGATCCGGTCCTCGCTTCGCGACGAATGTCGCGAGTTCCTCGAGGCAAACACGCTCAAGGAATTGATCGAGAGCCCGGGCAATCTTCGCTCGGCGGCGCTGTTTCGCGATCAGGCCGATGGCACGGTCGAGGTGGTCATCCTGGCGCTGTGGGACTCCCTGGAGAGCGTCAAGACCTTTCTTGGCAAGCAGGACTTGCGCAAGCCCCGACTCGCGCCGACCGTTGACGCCAAGATCTTCGATCGCGAGCCCTACGTGCGGCAGTACGTGCTTTCCGATCCCGACGCACTTGCGCTGATCCCGCCGAGTTGGCGGTCGGATTGACGAGCAGCGAGATGCGGGCCACGTTGTACGCGGCTCAGATCAGAACCCCAACCGCCAATGTGAACAGGAGGGAGCAGTACGAAAAAGAAGCCATGGAGGGCTTCGGCTGGATTCGTGGCTCGAGGTCTCTTCTTCAAGTAAGACATCGCCATGCGATCTCAGTTCGGGGCGACGGCCGGCCGAAGACGTTCAACGGCGCCCGAAACCCGGGCCAGGGCCTGGGCCGCCATGACCGAACATGGCGGCGAGGAACGCGGCGGCGATGATGCCCGTGGCAACGGTCGCCAGCACATATTGCCCATCGACGTAACTCCAGCGGTAGCCGGGAGGCGGTTCATAGAGGCCCCGCGATTGCCAGTCGGTGACGACGTAGGCCTCGCCTTGATAGCCAGCGGGCAGCGGTTGGCCGGGCGCCAATGTGACGGAGGCGGCAGGTGGTGCGACGACGCACCCGCTCATGGATGTGGCGGCAAAGACAGCCACGACCGATGCTACGGTGAGCCTTCTGGCGATGAATCGCATGTTCATATGTCCTCGTGCTTGGAAGAGCTGCGAAGGGTAGAGATGAACTGTGGCGGAATGTGGGAGCGATGGATTCCGCTCTTCGATTGGCGAGTCGGCCGCCGCTGGCCGTCACCCGGCAGGTGAACAACCATGCGCGGGCCGCGTCCGAACCATTCCGAACGTTGCGCGCGACCCGTTCAAACGCGGGCTTCGCGAGGATGCGGAAGGCTTTGAAACTGCAGCACTACGGCTGCCAGGTCGCGCGATGGTGTGGGTCGAGCATCCGGTCGGTGAAGAAGGCGGCGCTGATGAATGCCAGGTGCGTCAAGGCCTGAGGGAAATTGCCCAGGGGAAGCCCGCGCGCGTCGAGTTCCTCGGAGAACAGGCCGAGTGAATTGCCGTAGCGCACGCCCTTGGCCATCATCATCTGCGCCTCGTCGAGCCGCCCCGCGCGGGCCAGGCACTCGGCATACCAGAAGGTGCAGGTCGTGAAGGCCCCTTCGCCGCCGGTGAGCCCGTCCGCATTCCGGTAGCGGTACACCAGGCCATCGTCGCGCAGGTGTTCGCCGATGGCGTCCAGTGTCTTCAGCCAGACCGGGTCGGTCGCCGACACGAAGCGGACCAGCGGCATCATCAGCAGGGCGGCATCGAGTTCGGTTCCTCCCCGCTCCTGCACGAAATAGCCGTGTTCGGGGTGCCGGAAGTTGCGCCAGATGTCCTCGACGATGGTGTCCCGGCACTCTGCCCACGCCACCAGTGGTGCCGGCAGAGAACGCTTCGACGCCAGGCGGATCGCGCGGTCCATCGCAACCCAGCACATCACGCGCGAATGCAGGAAGTGCCGCGGTTGCGCGCGGATCTCCCAGATGCCGGCGTCCGGCTCTTCCCAGTGCGCCATCACGTAATCGATGATCCCGCGGACGTGCCGCCAGCCCTCGTGGCTGATGGCCGCCCCGTACTTGTTGGAAAGATAGAGGCTGTCCAACAGCTCGCCGAAGATGTCGAGCTGGGTCTGCGCATGCGCAGCGTTGCCGATCCGTACGGGTCGGCTGTTGGCATAGCCGGCGAAGTGCGTGAGTTCGCTCTCGTCGAGCGCCTCCGAGCCGTCGAGGCTGTACATGATCCGGATGGGGTGCCCGGCATCGGCGGCGACCACACGCTGGGCCGCCCAGTGCCTGAAGTGTTCGGCCTCGTCAACGAAGCCGAGTCGCATGAAGGCATACACGGTGAAGGAGGCGTCGCGGATCCAGGTCGCCCGGTAGTCCCAGTTGCGGCCGGCGCCGGAGGCTTCGGGGAGTGAGAACGTGGCCGCCGCCGCGATCGACCCATGCCGTGCGGACGTCAGCAGCTTGAGCGCGAGGGCCGAGCGCATCACCTGCTCGCGCCAGCGCCCCTTGTAGGTCGCGTGTGCGAGCCAGGCGCGCCAGGCTTTCGTGGTGGCGACGATCTGGTCGGCGACGGTGTGGGCGCCGGGCGGGGGCGGGTTGTCGTCGCCCAGCACGAACCATGCGCTGTCGCCGGCCGACAGCGTGAAACGCGCGTCTGCCGACCCCGTGCCGCACGTCAGCGGAACCGACGAACAGAGCCGCAGGGTGAGCTGACGGCCAACGAAGCAAACGCCGCCTTGCGTCGCGCCGACGTCCGGAACCTCGCGTGCGTACTCGAAGCGCGGGCTGCAGCACGCAACGAACTCGACCACACCCTTGGTCACGGTCACCTGCCGCATCAGGCCCCGCGCGGTGACGCCGCGGTCCTGCTGTGCGTCCGGGTGCGGCATGAGGTCGACCACCTCG
>CALRYR010000570.1:0-3214 GCA_943372425.1 Variovorax sp. YR752
CCTCGAATCGTCACGTGCGTGTGAAAGCGATCTGAAGGCCCGCGCAGAGTCTGAAACTCAAAAGGGCTGCCCGTGGTGTCATAGCCGATGCGCATGACGTCGACCAGTGCGGAGCCAATGGCAACATCGAGTAGCTTGGCCAGCGTCGCATCAGCCAGCGATGCACGCGTAACCATCTCAATACGGTCGTACCGAATACCTTTGCCCTGCAGAAGTTCGGTCAGCGCCGTGCGGCCGAAGTCAGCTTTGGTGAAGCGCCTGCCCACATCCTCCGTCAGATAGACCACGCTATGAAGGATCGGCATGCGACCTGTCGATCGGATGCGCACCACCTTCAGCACCGCCGTCCCTTGGTCCATTTGGAGCGCCGTCGCCACATCGAGTGGTGCGGGCACGAAGCCGAACTCTTTCACGCTGGGCGTGCTGCGCGAGCGCCGATCAGCCATGGCCGTGAGAAACGCATTCATGGGCATCGGCAGTGGAACCGAAGCGAACGGCACCGACAAATAGGTGCCGCGACCGCGCTGGCGCTTGAGGAGGCCTCGCCCTTCGAGCGATTGCAAGGCTCGTCGCACCGTCACGCGCGACACGCCGTACTGCGCGCGCAAGGCTTCTTCCGTGGGCAACTGATCGCCGTCACGCAGCCGGCCGCTGGCCACCATGTCCTCGATCATGGTGGATATCTGGTGATGCAGCGCTACGCCGGGTTGCCTGTTGAGGTCCATGGGGGGAATCTTAGCGGCTGGAAATCAAGGCCTTGCATAAAGTATTGTTGTAAATACAATAGCACGAAGCAGTCGTCCTGCACTGCTGCAAACACGAGACCAGACCGCATGCCAGGCCGCACGCTTTTCAACAAGATCTGGGACGCCCACGTGGTGGCGGATTTGAGCGACGGCTTCTCGTTGCTCCATGTGGACCGACACCTGGTCAGTGACCCCGGCAGTAAGGCACTGGGCGAACTGCGCCAACGAGGCCATGCCGTGCGCAACCCCGAACTCACCTTCGCGACGCCCGACCACACGGTGTCCACTGCGCCAGGCCGTATCGGCCATACGACCAACGCGTTGCGCTACCTTCAGAATTTGCGGCTCGAAACCGAGGCGCAGGGCATACGGTTGTTCGACCTTGGGCAGCTCGGTCAGGGCATCGTGCATGTGATCGGACCCGAACTTGGCCTGACCCTGCCTGGCGCCTCGGTCGTCTGTAGCGACAGCCACACATGCACGCATGGCGCCCTCGGCGCGCTGGCCTTCGGAATCGGCGCCACCGAGTTCCAGCACGTCGCGGCCACGCAGACCATTGCGCTGCAGCGTCCGAGCCAGATGCGGGTCTGGTTCGATGGCGTGTTGCCACAGGGCGTGAGCGCCAAAGACCTGATCCTCCACACCATCGGGCGCCTCGGCGCCGCCGGGGCTTCGGGCTGCGCGGTCGAGTACGCGGGCCCCGCCATCGACGCACTCGACATAGAGGCGCGCATGACGGTGTGCAACCTGACGGTGGAGATGGGTGGGCGCTTCGGCATCGTCGCGCCCGACGTGCGCACCCTCGCCTACCTGCGCGGACGCCCCTATGCGCCGGCTGGCGCGCTGTGGGAGCAGGCAGTCACGCAATGGAACGAACTGCACGGCGACGACGACGCGGTGTTCGACCGCGAAGTGCGCATCGACGTTTCCGGCATCGGCCCGCAAGTTACATGGGGTACCAGCCCGCAGGACGTGCTCGATGTTCGCGGCATCGTGCCCCAACCTGCGGGGGCAGCACAACAGGCTGCGCTCGACTACATGGGCCTTCACGCTGGCGAGCCGATTGCGGGCACGCCGGTGGACTGGGTCTTTGTCGGCTCGTGCACCAACGCGCGCATCTCCGACCTGCGGTTGGCCGCATCAGTGGTGCGAGGCCGCCGCGTGGCCGACGGCGTGAAGGCCTGGGTCGTCCCCGGCTCCGAACTCGTCAAGCGCGAAGCCGAGGACGAAGGGCTTGCCCAGGTGTTTCGCGATGCCGGATTCGAGTGGCGCGAGTCGGGCTGCTCCCTGTGCGTGGCCGGCAACGGCGAGATGGTGCCGCCTGGGGAGCGCATCGCGTCGACCTCGAACCGCAACTTCGTGGGCCGCCAAGGACCAGGCGCGCGCACGCATCTGGCCAGCCCGCAGATGGCAGCGGCAGCAGCTGTGACCGGCCATATTGTCGATCACCGCACACTGGAGGTGTTGGCGTGACGCCGTTCACCGTACTGGAGTCCGTGGCCGCACCGCTGCTGCTGGACAACGTCGACACCGACACGATCATCCGCGTCGAACCACTCTTCGGCGGGGTGCCGCGGGAACAACTTGGGCTGCATGCGTTTGCCGCGCTGCGCTTTCGGCCCGATGGCAGCGAAGACCCTGAGTTCGTGCTGAACCGCGAGCCCTACCGCCGCGCGCGCATTTTGCTCGTGGGTGAGAATTTCGGCTGCGGCAGTTCGCGTGAAGGCGCCGTGTGGGCGCTCATGGCGCTAGGCATACGCTGTGTCGTGGCGCCCAGCTTCGGCGACATCTTCTACGGCAACTGCTTCCAGAACGGTCTGCTCCCGGTGCAGTTGCCGCGCACGCAGGTCGAGTCGCTCGTGTACGCGACCTCCCTGGCGCCTAAGTTGCCCACGACGGTCGATCTTTCCGCATGCACCGTGCAAGCGCCCGGCATGCACGGGCTGCATTTCACGATGCCCGCACGGCGCCGCGAAGGCCTGTTGCACGGGCTGGACGATCTCGAACTGACGCTGGCGCGCAGCGCCGAGATCGATGCCTTTCAGGCGCACGACGCCCAGCTACGGCCATGGATTTACTTGAAGACACAGGAGACAAAATGACCCGTCCCCCTCTTTCTCCCTCCCGTCGCGATGTGCTTCGCTCCGCCGCGGCCCTTGCCGCCTTGGCGCCGATATCGCGCTATGCACTGGCCGCGAACTTTCCGTCGCGCCCCGTGCGCATGATCGTCCCGCTGCCAGCGGGCGGCGCAACGGACGTCATCGGTCGGCTCATGGCACAGAAGCTCGGCGAGCTCTGGGGGCAGAGCGTGATCGTCGACAACAAACCCGGCGCCGGCACCATCGTCGGCACGCAAGCCATCGCCCGCGCGCCAGCCGACGGCTACACCTTCGGCATGGTGATCAGCGCATTCACCATCAACCCATCACTACGCACTGACCTTCCCTACGACACCATCAAGGACTTCA
>CALRYR010000571.1:0-3208 GCA_943372425.1 Variovorax sp. YR752
GTCCTGCTCGGTGGTGAGGGCCGCCGGTTGGGCAAACGCCGCGAAGATCGGGCCGGCGAAGGGCATGTAGGCCTCCGGGATCAGGCCCTGGATGCGCGCGGCGCCGTTCTCGGCAAAGCGGGTCGTGGGGGCATACCCCGGCTCGACGAGCTTGACGCGCACATCGAAGGCCGCGAGTTCCAGCGCCACCGAGCCGGTCAGGCCGGTGATGGCGGTCTTGCTGGCCGTGTACACGCCGGCCAGCGGCATGGCCGCGAGGGTGACGCTGGAGGTCACGTTGACGATGACGCCCGCGCGGCGCTCCCGGAACTGCGGGATGACGGCCCGCATCATGGCCATGACGCCGAAGGTGTTGGTCTCGAACACCTCCCGCGCCAGCGCCATCGACGTCGCCTCGAAGGCGCCGACGACGCCGATGCCGGCGTTGTTGACGAGCACGTCGAGGGGCCCGGCCGCCTCGATCGCCGCGGCAATGCTTTCGGGCTCTGTCACGTCGAGCGCCAGCAGGCGCAGCCGGTCAGACTTAGGCAACAGGTCTTCCCGTGGCGTGCGCATGGTAGCGATGACCTTCCAGCCCTGGGCGAGGAAGTGGCGCGCTGTTGCCAGCCCATAGCCCGAAGAGCATCCGGTGATCAGTACGGTTTTCATATGCAGTCCTTGTCGAATGATGAGAGAAGACCTCACGATATCGATGCAAGGCAGGACTTGAAACCTGCAAGAATCCTTTTGTTTTTAGCCATCGTCCAATCCATGGGCGCTCGACCATGAGTGATCCGCTCACCGAAGTCGTCCGGCTGCTGAAGCCGCGCGCCGTCTTTGCCAACCTCATCAGCGGCAAGGGCGACTGGGCGGTGCGCTATGCCGAATATGGCCAGCCCAGCTTCTGCATCATGTTGGAGGGCCACTGCCTGCTGGCCGTCGACGGGCACGAGCCGGTGACGCTCAGCGCCGGCGACTTCGTGCTGCTGCCGTCGACCCCGCCCTTCACCCTCTCCAGTTTCGGCCCGGCCCCGGTGGTTCATATCGACCCCAAGGTCGTGCCCGGTGGCGAGGGCGAACGGCGCCACGGCGACCTGGCGGGCGAACCCGACATGCGTTCGCTCGGCGGTGCCTTCCTGTTCGACGGTGCGGACCCCGGGCTGCTCGCCTCGCTGCTGCCTCAGGTGGTGCATGTGAAGGGCTCGCAACGACTGGCACAGCTCGTGCGCCTGGTGGGCGAGGAATACCAAGACCCGCAACCGGGCAAGGAGCTCGTGCTCTCGCACCTGGTCGGCATGCTGCTCATCGAAGCGATGCGCTGGACCACGGCAGGCGCCGCGCCACCCGGCCTGCTGCGCGGGTTGGGCGACACGCGCCTGGCACCGGCACTCCAGCAGATGCATGCGGACGTGACGCGCGCCTGGACCGTGGCGCAATTGGCGGAAATCGCCGCCCTGTCCCGCTCGGCCTTCTTCGACCGGTTCACGCGCACTGTCGGCACCCCGCCGATGGACTACCTGCTGCGCTGGCGCATGGAGATCGCCAAGAGCTTGCTGCGTCACGAACGCATGGCGGTCGCCGACGTGAGCGAGCGGGTCGGGTATGGCTCGACGAGCACCTTCAGCGTCGCGTTCTCCCGGCATGTCGGGCAATCGCCCAGCCGCTACGCACGAGGTCAGGCATGAAGTTAATACAATTGACTACATGCAAGCCACTCACGACCTCGCACTCACCGTCCAGCAACGCGCCGATGGCCAGTACATCTGGATGATGATGGCCGCCGCCGAGCCGGTCGCCGGTTCCGATGCCTTGTACTACCGGCCCGCCTGCACGGCAGCGGTGGCGCAGCCGACCTACTCCAGCGCCTTCTCGATCGGTGTGGCCGAACTCATGCGCGTAGCTGCAGCCGGCTCTGCCAAGGCCGGTTGAGCATCGCGCTACTCCAGTGGCCGTGCATCAGGACGCCGCGGCGTCCGGAACCGTGAATTCAGATATAATTCCTGAATTATTCACGAGCAATTCACATGGCAGTCCGTGGCGTAACGGAACAAGGCAGGATTGAACGCCTTCTTGCTGGCGGGCCCATGAGTGCTGCTCAACTTGTGGCAGAACTCGGTGTCAGCCAGCCGACCCTGTCGCGAACTATTCAGCGATCATCCAGCTCGGTGACATCGTTCCGGATTCCCGGAGATCGGACACCCCGATACGGATTGATGCGCCAACTGCCGCTCGGCGTCGCCCCGCGGCAGAAGATCTACAGGGTGCTGAGCAACGGCAGCTTCGCGCCGTTTGCAGATGTCGAATTCCTCGCTGGCGGCGCCACGCTGGAGCGGATCGGTTCGCAATCCACCCGCTTGTACGACGGTCTCCCGCCCTACATGACGTTCGCAGCCCCCTCCGGATTCCTTGGCCGCCATCTGGCGCAGCAGGCCGCAACGGATCTTCGGTTTCCGGCGAGCCTCAAGGACTGGGGCGACGAGCATCGTGTCGCATACCTTTTCACCCGAGGACTGAACCTGCCGGGCAACCTGGTGTTCGGCGACATCTCGCTGCAGGCGGAGATGGACCTTCGCGCTGTCGAGCCGACCCCGGCCGCCCAGAAGCTCACCCACTTCCTGCAGATGGCGACGGCACTCAAGAAGACAGCGTTCGGCTCCAGCACCGGCGGTGAACAGCCCAAGTTCCTGGGCCTCACGGAAGACTTCGGCCATGTCATCGTCAAGTTCGCAAAGCTCGGCAGCCGCATGGCTGAGCTTCTGCCGCTCGAGCACCTCGCGCTGCGCTCCCTGTCAGAAGTCGGCGTGGCTGCCGCAGCGACTCAACTGTTCTCCAGCGGCGACTACGTTTTCCTGGAGGTCCAGCGCTTCGATCGCACCGCCAGCGCCGGCCGGGTCGGCATGCTGTCGGCCGGCGCCGTCGACGACGAGTTCTTCGGACGCCGCGACACGTGGTCGGAATTCGCTGCGCGGTGCGAAACAGCCAAGTACCTTTCACCCGCGGACGCGCGCCATGTCGACACGGTGGCCGCCTTCAGTGAGCTCATCGGGAACACCGACCGCCATTTCGAGAACATCTCGCTGCTGATCGACGAGGCGGGGGAATATGCCGGCATTGCGCCGGCCTATGACATCCTGCCCATGCGCTACGCGTCCATCGGCGGGGGCGTCGATCCGGCGCTGACACCGATCGAGCCCAAGGTCGGCACGATCGGCGCCAAGCCGGAGGTCTG
>CALRYR010000572.1:0-3208 GCA_943372425.1 Variovorax sp. YR752
CTCGATCGACTGCGTCCCCTGCGTCGTCGCCACCTTCAACACGTCGCCCGCGGCTTCCACGTTGACGCGGCTCGCGGCGCCGTCGTCATTCGTGCTCGCCACCAGCGAGCGCAGGCAGTTGCCACGCCATTGCTCCTCGGCACGATGCGTGTAGCGGTACACGGTGAGACCCAGCACCTTGACCGTGAAGCGCGCGTCGCTCACCACCGCGCGTGCGTCGGCGGGGCCACCGACGGTGAAGCGGTGCTCACCGATCGGCTTGTCGTCGAGCAGCACCTGAAAGTCGTAGGTGGTGTCGGCGGCGGCGGACACCAGTGGCAAGGCGCTCAGCCATGCCGCGATGCCGAAGCGCCATCGCAGACTCACGTCCGGTCCTTCGGCGGCCCCGGCACGAAGGCGTTGGTGCGCGCGATGTAGTCGCGGTAGGCCGGGCGGCGCTCGCCGATGTCCTTCTCCAGCAGACTCACGCCCGACACCTTGAGCAGCAGCACGGTCATCAGCAGCGGCGACACCACGCTCCACGCCGCGCCCCAGCCCGCGCCGCCCAGCGCGACCAGCCACAGGCCCCACCACACGCAGGCCTCGCCGAAATAGTTGGGATGGCGGGTGTAGCGCCAGAGGCCGCGGTCCATCACCTGGCCCTGGTGGCCAGGGTCGGCCTTGAAGCGTGCCATCTGCGCATCGCCGATCGCCTCGAAGACGATGCCGAAGGCGGCCAGCGCCAGCCCGGTGATGTCGAGCACGCCCCATGAGCGGGTTCCGCCGAGAACAGCCAGGAAGGGCGAGGCCACCACCCAGGCCAGCACCGCCTGCAAAAGGAACACCAGGTACAGGCTCTTCGCCCCGAAATTGGGTTGGTTGCGCTCGCGAATCTGCTGGTATCGGCGGTCTTCGCCGTGGCCCCAGTTGCGCCAGGTGATGAACAGGCTCAGCCGAAGCGCCCACAGGCTGGCCAGGACCAGCATCCACAGCGCTCGCTCGCTGGCGTCGGTCGTCCGCAGGAAGAACGTCCAGCCGGCCCCGACGATGGCGATCGACCAGACCCGGTCGACCAAGCTGGCGTCGCGCCGCACCAGGCTCGCCATCCAGGTGAGCAGCAGCACGGCCACGGTAAAGCCCAGGCCGGCGAAGGCGACTGACCATGGCACCTCAAACACGGGCCGTCTCCGGCACCGCCACACCGTCGAACCGCGTCGCAAGCACCACCAGCACCGGCATGAGCACCGCCCACACCAGCGCCAGCGTGAGCAGCGCCTCGGTCGGGTGCAGCAACTGCGCCCCGCCCAGCCGCGCGCCCGAGCTGAACGACAGCGGCCCCAGCACCGCGCCCAGCACGGCCGCCAGCAGCAGCCGGCCACGCAGCCATCGCATCGTCACGTTGAGCGCGATGCCGAGCAGCCCCCACAGGGCCACGATCCAGTACGGTGCCAGGCTGGCGATGGGCTGGCCGGACGGATAGGCCACGTGGCCCTGCCGGACGATCGCCGACTCGACCACGACACCGATCAGGCACAGCAGCGCGACCAGCCTCGCTTCCTGCGCGGGCCGCGCCGACACGGCCAGATGCCACGCGATGGCGGCCGCCACGCAGGCCGTGCCAAGCAGCGGGCGGTGATGCGCGGCACCCAGCACGCCCGCGAACCAGGCGCACTGGAAGATCACCGCATTGCTCCATTGAACAGCACGGGTCGGCCGCAGCGTCGGTGGCAGCGCGCGCGGCACGGCCATGTCGGGCGATGCCAGCATCACGCGGCCATCGAAGCGACGCTCGAGGGCGGCCGCGCCGTTGTCGGCGTCGATGCCTCCACCCGCATCCGCTTCTCGAACAGGTAGTGGCTGACCCACCAGCGCTGGCCGCCGTCGTAGCCGAAGAGCTCCGACACCGACAGGAAGAACAGCCGCCACCGGACCCACCACACCGAGGCGTCGGCGCCGTAGGTCTTGCGGAACAGCGGCATCAGCGTCGCCGCGTGGTCGTCCATGTTGCGCAGCCACGCCTCGGCGGTGCGCTGGTAGTGGGTGCCATCCCAGCGCCACTGCTGCAGCACCCGCAGGTCGTCCTGGCAGTGCAGCGCGAGGTCGTCGCTGGGCATCATGCCGCCGGAGAAGAAATGCCGGCTCATCCAGTCGCTCGCGTCGCGCTCGACGAAGGGATACGGCGCACCGCAGTAGGCGAAGACATGCATGAAGAAGCGCCCGTCGTCGCGCAGCCAGCGGGCCACGTTGGCGAAGGCCCGGGGCCAGTTGCGCAGGTGCTCGAACATCTCCACCGACACCACGCGGTCGAAGCGCGCGGCGGTGTCGAACACGTTGATGTCGCAGGTGACGACCCGCACGTTGGTCAGCCCGCGGCGCTCGGCCTCGGCCTCGATGTGGGCGCGCTGGGAATGCGAGTTCGACAGTGCGGTGATGCGGCTGCCCGGGTACTGCGCCGCCATCCACAGCGTGAGCGAACCCCAGCCGCAGCCGAGCTCCAGCACGTCCTGCCCGTCGGCCAGCCCGGCGCGCAGGCAAGTGGCTTCGAGTGCCGCGGCCTCAGCGGCCGAGAGCGACTCCACGCCTTCCGGCCAAAAGCAGCTGCTGTATTTGCGGTGCGCCCCCAGCACCTCGCCGAAGAAGGCGGCGGGCACCTCGTAGTGCTGCTCGTTGGCCTTCTCGGGCAGCGGCGCCAGCGTCGCCCCGCGCATCTCCCGCAGGAAGGCGGATGTGAGTTCGGCGGCCGCATCGGTGTCGCCCGCGCGCATTTCGGCGAGGCGATCCTTCAGCAGGCGGCGGATGCCGATGCGGATGAAACGGTCGGGCACCAGCCCGCGCTCGACGGATCGGATGGCAACTTCTGTGGCGTGCGGCATGTGCGTGTTCCCTGGCGTGGACGCCCGGGGCGCGGGCAGCCTGCCACCGATACGCATCGATGGGCGGCTTGGATCAACGTCGCCGCGTCGGCGAGCGCTGCGCTTCGTGGCTCGCTCCTACACGACGACTGCGCACCCACCGAGCGTGCGGAGGCTGTCGCCGGGTCACGCTCGACGTCATCCCAACCCATGCGCCGAACCGGCCGGAAAACTCCCATGAAAATCGTCTTGTGGATCATCTTCATCATCTTCCTGATCGGCCTCGCTGTTGTGCTGGGCCTTGGGAAGTTGATCTTCTGACACACGGCGCGGGCTGTCCGAAGCCCGCTTTCGCTGGCCATCGGACACAACGCTCG
>CALRYR010000573.1:0-3208 GCA_943372425.1 Variovorax sp. YR752
CTACTCGGGCCTTACCGACGCCGAAATGGGCCGCGTCGACGCCGTCATCCGCAAGACCACGATCGAGAGCTTTGGCCCCGTGCGCAGCGTCAAGCCGACGCTGGTGTTCGAGCTCGGCTTCGAAGGCATCGCCAAGAGCTCACGCCACAAGAGCGGCATCGCCGTGCGCTTTCCTCGCATGCTGCGGTGGCGGGAGGACAAGACAGTGGGGGAGGCGGATACGCTCGAAACGCTGGCCGCATTACTGCCGGCCTCCACATGAAGATGGCCGACCTTGTCGGCTGGTTCGCCACCCGCGGCTGGAAACCTTTCGCGTTCCAGCGCGAGGTCTGGAAGGCCATCGAGCACGGGCGCTCCGGCATGCTGCACGCCACCACCGGCGCGGGCAAGACCTACGCAGTCTGGCTCGGCGCGCTCAAGGCCTTTGCAGCCGCACCGAAGCCGGCTGCGCGTGCGAACGCGAAGAACGTAGCGCCGCCACTGACCGTGTTGTGGATCACCCCCATGCGCGCCCTCGCATCCGACACCCTGCGCGCCTTGCAACAGCCCCTCGAATCCCTCGCCCCCGACTGGTCTGCCGGCGCGCGCAGCGGCGACACGTCGAGCGGCGAGCGCAGCGCGCAGAACGCGCGGCTGCCCACCGTGCTCGTCACCACGCCCGAGAGCCTGTCGGTGTTGCTGTCGCGTGCCGATGCGGCCGACGTGCTGGGCACCGTCAAGATGGTGGTGGTCGACGAGTGGCACGAACTGCTGGGCAACAAGCGCGGCGTGCAGGTGCAATTGGCCCTGGCGCGGCTCAAGCGCTGGAACCCCACGCTGTGCGTGTGGGGCATGTCGGCGACGCTGGGCAACCTCGACGAGGCGATGCAGACGCTGCTCGGCCGTGACGACGGGACATTGGTGCAAGGCCAGGTGCCCAAGCAACTCGTCATCGATTCGCTTCTCCCCGGCCGCGCCGAGCGCTTTCCGTGGGGTGGGCACCTCGGCCTCACGATGCTGCCGCAGGTCATCGACGAAATCGCATCGAGCAGCACCACGCTGGTCTTCACCAACACGCGCTCGCAGTCGGAGATCTGGTACCAGGCGATCCTCGAAGCGAAGCCGGAGTGGGCCGGGCTGATCGCGCTGCACCACGGCTCGCTGGACCGCGCGGTGCGCGAGTGGGTCGAGGCGGGGCTCAAGAGCGGCGAACTGCGTGCGGTGGTGTGCACGTCGAGCCTCGACCTCGGCGTCGACTTCCTGCCGGTGGAGCGCGTGCTGCAGATCGGCTCGCCCAAGGGCGTGGCGCGGCTGCTGCAGCGCGCGGGGCGCTCGGGCCACGCGCCGGGTCGGCCGTCGCGCATCACGCTCGTGCCCACGCACAGCATCGAGATGGTGGAGGGCGCCGCGGCGCGCGACGCCATCGCGGCCGGCCACATCGAGGCGCGCAGCACGCCGGAGCAGCCGCTCGACGTGCTGGTGCAGCACCTGGTCACGGTGGCGCTGGGTGGCGGCTTCGTGCCGGACGATCTGTACGACGAAGTGCGCGGCACCGCGGCCTACGCGAAGCTGTCGCGCGACAGCTGGGACTGGTGCCTGGCCTTCGTGCGACAGGGTGGCCCGTCGCTCGCGGCCTACCCCGACTACCAGCGCGCCGTGCCCGATGCGGACGGCGTCTGGCGCGTGCCCGATGCGCGGCTCGCGCGCCGGCATCGCATGAACATCGGCACCATCGTGAGCGACGCGAGCATGGCGGTGCAATACGTCGGCGGCGCGAAGATCGGCAGCGTCGAGGAGAGCTTCGCGGCGCGCATGAAGCCGGGCGACTGCTTCCTCTTCGGCGGCCGCATGCTCGAGCTGGTGCGCATCCGCGAGATGACGGCGTGGGTGCGGCGCGCCAGCGGCAAGCGGCCGGCGGTGCCGCGCTGGAACGGCGGGCGGATGCCGCTGTCGACCACGCTGGCCGATGCGGTCGTTCAGCAGCTCGCGCTGGCGGGCAAGGGAACGTACGACACGCCCGAGCTGCAGTGCGTGCGCCCGCTGCTCGAGATCCAGCAGCAGTGGTCGGCATTGCCGACGCCGCAGACGCTGCTGGCCGAGGTGCTGAAGACGCGCGAGGGTTGGCACCTGTTTCTCTACCCGTTCGCCGGCCGCCACGTGCACCTGGGGCTGGCCAACCTGATCGCCTGGCGCGTGGCGCAGCACGCGCCGCGCACCTTCTCGATCGCGGTCAACGACTACGGCTTCGAGCTGCTGTGCGCCACCGAGGTCGACTGGCCCGTGCTGCTCCCGCAGGTGCTGCGCGCCGGGCACGACGCGCAGGCGCAGGACGCCATCGCGCATCACGACGCCGATGCCGCGCTTCTGCACGAGGTGCTCGAGAGCCTCAACGCCAGCGAACTGGCGCAGCGCCGCTTCCGTGAGATCGCGCGCGTGTCGGGGCTGATCTTCCAGGGCTACCCGGGCGAGAAGCGCAGCAACAAGCAGCTGCAGGCCTCGTCGTCGCTGTTCTGGGAGGTCTTCCGCAAGTACGACCCGGCCAACCGGCTGCTGCTGCAGGCCGAGCAGGAGTTGCTCGCGCAGGAGCTGGAGATCGGCCGGCTGCGCACGAGCCTGGCGCGCATGAACGCGCAGGCGCTGGTGGTGCAGACGCTCGCGCGGCCGACGCCCTTCGCCTTCCCGCTGATGGTCGAGCGCTTCCGCGAGAAGCTCAGCAACGAGAGCGTGGCCGACCGCATCGCGCGCATGGTCGAGCAGTTGGAGAAGGCCGCTGGCGGGGCGGTGCCGGTCGGTGGCGTGGAGGAGGTCAAGGCGGGCATGGCCTTCGGGCAGGAGGGCGGCGGCGGGAAGGGCAAGGGGGCCACCGGCGAGGCGTCGCGGCGCCGCCCCCGCAAGCCGTCGCGTCCGTTGCCGCCGCTGTAGGGCACACCCGCCTGTCGTTTCGGCGGGGTGTCGATTAAGCTGCCGTCCATGAGCAGCCTCAACCCCAAGACCTACGACTCCGTTCCCTCGCGCAAGGTGGCCTTCCTCGGCCTGGGCGTGATGGGTTTTCCCATGGCCGGCCACCTCGCCAAGGCGGGCCACAGCGTGACGGTCTACAACCGCTCCGCCGCCAAGTCGGCCGCCTGGTCCGCCGAATTCGGCGGCCAGAGCGCGCCGACGCCGCGCGAGGCCGCGGCCGGCGCGGAGATGGTGTTCTGCTGCGTCGGCAACGACGACGACCTGCGTT
>CALRYR010000574.1:0-3207 GCA_943372425.1 Variovorax sp. YR752
GCGCTGCAGGTCGCCGTCACGGAGGCGCCCATGTCCGGCGCCTTCCTGGAGGAGCCGTGGCGCGCGCTGGTCGGCGTGGCGCGCGGCATGGACGCCGCGGCGGCGCATGCCGAGTACGACGCGCTCTTCGGCGGCATGGGCAAGCCCGAGGTGTACCTCTTCGGTTCTCATTACCTCAGCGGCTTTCTCAACGACAAGCCCGTGGCGCAGTTGCGCAACGACCTCGATGCGCTGGGCCTCGCGCGGGAAGAGGGCATCTACGAAACGGAGGACCACGTCGCCTTCCTGTTCGAGGTGATGCGCTACCTGATCGCCGGCGACGACGTCGCGGTTGCGAATCTGACCCGGCAGCGTGCGTTTTTCGCCACGCATGTGCAGTCTTGGCTGCCTGCGATGTGCGATGCGGTGGCGCAACACCCGAAAGCGCATCTTTACGCGGCGCTGGCCGGCTTTACACGGGCATTCATCGAGGTGGAAGCCCAGGGTTTCGAGATGCTCGACGCTTGAAATGGCGCACTGGGGTTGGGGGGCTTCAGGGTCTCGACTAGTATCCAGACGTATGTAATTGAGTTCATATCTGGTTTTCGCCAGCCACTCCTGGAGTTTTGATGCAGGACAGCCAATCGAAAGAGCCCGTGCCGGGCTCGCGCCGCAGGTTTTTCGCAGGTGCAGCCGCCGTGGGCGCGGCCGCCGCCGTGGTGACCACCTTGCCGCAGATCGCTTCTTCGCCGGTGGCCGCAGAGGCTGCCCCGGCGCTGCCCCCCGCACCGGACAACGGTGGCGGCTATTCGCTGAGCGAGCACGTCAAGCGCTACTACCGTTCCGCTTCGGCCTGAGGACCGCACCACCATGCTGCTGACCAAAAAGTCCACCGGTGCCGTGCGCGCCGGCCACGTCGCCACTGCTTCGGCGGGCGCTTCCCCCTTCATCCACAGCTTGCGCCGCGGGCTGTCGAATGCCCTCCCGACCATGGACCGCCGCGCCTTCCTGCGCCGCTCGGGCCTGGGCGTCGGTGTCGGCCTGGCCGCGACGCAGCTCACGCTGGTCCGCAAGGCCGAAGCCGCGGATGCGAGCCGGCCCACTGCGGTCGGCAAGGGCAAGATCGAGGTCAAGCGCACGATCTGTTCGCACTGCTCGGTCGGCTGCGCGGCCGACGCCGTCGTCGAGAACGGCGTTTGGGTGCGCCAGGAAGCCGTCTTCGATTCGCCCATCAACCTCGGCGCGCATTGCGCCAAGGGCGCCGCATTGCGCGAGCACGGCCACGGCGAATACCGTCTGCGCTACCCGATGAAGCTGGTCAACGGCAAGTACGAACGCATCAGCTGGGACACCGCGCTCGACGAGATCACCGCCAAGCTCAAGGACCTGCGCCAGGCCAGCGGCCCCGATTCGGTCTACTGGATCGGTTCGTCCAAGCACAGCAACGAGCAGGCCTACCTGCTGCGCAAGTTCGTCAGCTTCTTCGGCAGCAACAACTGCGACCACCAGGCGCGCATCTGCCACTCGACCACCGTCGCGGGCGTGGCGAACACATGGGGCTACGGCGCCATGACCAATTCGTACAACGACATGCGCAACGCCAAGGTGGCGCTGTACATCGGCTCCAACGCGGCCGAGGCACACCCGGTGAGCATGCTGCACCTGCTGCACGCCAAGGAAAACGGCTGCAAGGTGATCGTGGTCGACCCGCGCTACACCCGCACCGCGGCCAAGTCCGACGAGTACGTGCGCATCCGTTCGGGCTCCGACATCGCATTTTTGTTCGGCGTGCTGCACCACATCTTCAAGAACGGCTGGGAAGACAAGAAGTACATCAACGACCGCGTCTTCGGCATGGACAAGGTCCGCGAAGAAGTGCTCGCCAAGTGGACGCCGGACAAGGTCGAAGAGGCCTGCGGCGTGAAAGAGGCGCAGGTGCTGAAGGTCGCGACCTGGCTCAACGAGAACCGCCCTGGCACCATCGTGTGGTGCATGGGCCAGACCCAGCACACCATCGGCAACGCCATCGTGCGTGCCTCGTGCATCCTGCAGCTGGCGCTCGGCAACGTGGGCAAGAGCGGTGGCGGCACCAACATCTTCCGCGGCCATGACAACGTGCAGGGCGCGACCGACGTCGGCCCCAACCCTGATTCGCTGCCCGGCTACTACGGCCTGGTCGAAGGCTCGTGGAAGCACTTCGCCAACGCCTGGGGCGTGGACTTCGAGTGGATCAAGAAGCAGTTCGCGTCGCCCGCGATGATGAGCAAGCCCGGCATCACGCTGTCGCGCTGGATCGACGGCGTGCTCGAGAAGAACGAGCTGATCGACCAGGACTCGAACCTGCGCGGCGTCTTCTACTGGGGCCATTCGCCCAACTCGCAGACCCGCGGTCTGGAGATGAAGCGGGCGATGGACAAGCTCGACCTGCTGGTGGTGGTCGACCCGTACCCGTCGGCGACGGCGGCCATGGCCGCGATGCCCGGCCGCCCGGAAGACCAGAATCCGAACCGCGCCGTCTACCTGCTGCCGGCCTGCACCCAGTTCGAGACCAGCGGTTCGTGCACCGCGTCGAACCGCTCGCTGCAATGGCGCGAGAAGGTGATCGAGCCGCTGTGGGAAAGCCGCAGCGACCACATGATCATGCAGCAGTTCGCCGACCGCCTGGGCTTCGGCAAGGAACTGAGCAAGAACTACAAGATGCAGAAGGTCAACGGCATGGACGAGCCGTTGCCTGAAGACATCCTGCGCGAGATGAACAAGTCGGTGTGGACCATCGGCTACACCGGCCAGAGCCCCGAGCGCCTGCAGGCCCACATGCGCAACATGGGCGCCTTCGACGTGAAGACGCTCAAGGCCAAGGGTTCGGTGAAAGACAAGGTCAACGGCTACGACATCGCCGGCGACTACTTCGGCCTGCCGTGGCCGTGCTGGGGCACGCCCGAGTTCAAGCACCCGGGCTCGCCCAACCTGTACGACACGTCGAAGCACGTGATGGACGGCGGCGGCAACTTCCGCGCGAACTTCGGTGTGGAGCGCGACGGACAGAACCTGCTAGCCGAAGACGGCTCCTATTCGGTGGGTGCCGACATCACCACCGGTTACCCTGAACTCGACCACCTGCTGCTCAAGAAGCTCGGCTGGTGGGACGAGCTCAGTGACACCGAGAAGAAGGCGGCCGAGGGCAAGAACTGGAAGACCGACAACTCGGGCGGGATGATCCGCGTCTTC
>CALRYR010000575.1:0-3200 GCA_943372425.1 Variovorax sp. YR752
TGCCTTGCCGTAGCCGACGGCATCGCCCAGGTCGCGCCGCGGCACATGGCCCAGGGTGGCCAGCACGGATTCGTAGAAGCGCTTGCTGCGCGACAGGTCCGAGACGTGGATGCCGGTGTGGTCGATCATGGGGGCAGTATCTCGCCGGCCATCAGGCGCTGTCCATCCGGCAAAGAAGCCACCTTTCCGGGGAAGTACTCGGTGTTCGGCTAGAGACCGGAGACGGCTAGGACGGAGGCGAATATGGAAAGGCTGCGTGAAATTTTCATGAACGCTTCTTGAGCGCAGGGTTTAAGCAGCACAAGAATTCTTCAAGCGATTACTCAACCCTCAGCTCCTCAACGAGAGGAAGCCAAGCTTGGAACTGTGCTCCCGTTGAAATCGATTGGAATCCGAGAGGCGTGACCATGAGCAAACCGTTGGAAGCCCCTTGTCGGTCGCACCTTGTATCCCACAATCCGTATTCCTCTACTTCTGCGATAAGGGCGGAAAATTGCTCCGCACCTTTTAAGTCGACTATCAAAACATCAAAGCCTGTAGCTGCGATTTCCGTTAGCAGCACAGGCGAGGCGTCAGCTCCGGGCACGACATAGGCCGCGACCATCCGTCCGCCCAAACGGTCGTTGATCCGCCTCTGCCGTTCGTACGCAGCATCGACCTGTGGGCCAATCGCATCGCTTGCGATGGAGAACCTCCCATCGTCGGTCAGTTGAATCGTCCAAGGCATAGGCGGGTTAGCGCTAAACCGACCGACAATGGTTCGGGCAGGGCGAAATGACTCAGCCATGGATTGCTGAAAGCTTTGAAGCAGTTCGAAGAAGAACAATGCGATCTGCAGTGCAGCCGCCACGTCAGTATTGGACACAAGCATTGGCTGGCCACCATTCCTACGGCGTACCCGCAGGCCCTCGGAGACCAATGTGTAGTCTGCATGCGCCATCGCATTCCGAATATCGTCTCGGAAAGTGATCTCCAGCAGGCTTGCAAGGCCAGTCATCCCGATCGCGGTGGCAACTTCCGCTAAGCGCCGAAACATCGCATTCGCATTGGGGCCGATGACGGCTTTAGGCGACTGACGCACCCGGACAAGATCGCTAAACGGCCACAGGTTGTAGCCCTTCAGTTGCGCAACCTGCATGGTGTTGAGTAAGCCCTCATAAACACCACCCGCCTCCGCGAGCTGCGCATATAGACAGAGTGCTTGACGAAATTCTGCTTGAGTGAATGGTGCCCCCTTCGATCCGAGCGCCTTTAGCTCGTGGAACACTTCATGTGCAGTGGCTACGGTACTCCAACCGGAATCCTGCGATCCTCGAAACTCACCTGACAAAGCTGCAGCGGTATCAATCTCATTTATCGTGCGCGCGTAAGCAAAGAGATTGGTGAGTTGGACGTTCAATGCCCGAGCATAGGTTAGCGGTTCCATCTTTTTTGGCGTTCGAGATACGTTGCCAAACTGTAGTAGATCACGGGACACGCTATCTCGCAGCGGTGTTTTTTCGCTGCTCAAACTAGCAGCTGCCAGTCCAGACCGCCTCTTGCGACAGAGCTATTCGCCCCCCAAAGCGCATCCCTGCAATCGCACTGAGCAGACCTAACTCACCGCCCGCAGCCCCATCCCCCTCACCGCCTCCCGCAACGCCCGAATCCCCGCCTCGATCTGCCCCACATCGATCGACGACAGCCGCAGCCTGAAGTACGGGCAAGGCCGCGGCGGCTGCGCAAAGAACACATCGCCGGGTTCGATCAGCACGCCATGCTCGCGCGCCCGCACGGCCAGCTCCCCGCCATCCAGCCAATCAGGCGTCTTCACCCACAGCGAAGCGCCGCCCTGCGCGGGCGTGCATTCGAATTCGGGGATGTGATCGGCCAGCGCCTTCATGGCGGCGTCCATGCGCTGGCGCAGCACCTGGTTGACGCGGCGCGCGTGCGAGTCGTGGTGGCCGAGGGAGAGGAACAGCGCATACGCGTGCTGCAGGAAAGCGCTGGGGTGTCGCACCATGGCGTGGCGCAGCACGCGCAGTTCGCTCACCAGTTCCTTCGGTGCCACGATGTAGCCGAGCCGCAGCGCGGGCGACAGGCTCTTGCTGAGTGAGCCGATGTAGATCACGCGGCCGGTCTTGTCGAGGCTCTTGAGGGCGGGCGTGGGTTCGCCGGCGTAGAGGTTCTCGGCCTCGTAGTCGTCTTCGATGACGACGAAGTCCTGCAGCGCGGCCTTGCGCAGCAGCCACTGGCGGCGCTCCAGGCTCAGCGTGTGCGTGGTCGGGCTCTGGTGCGACGGCGTGACGAACATGTAGTCGAGCGCGGGCAGCGACTCGACCACCAGCCCCTCTTCATCGACCGGCACGCCGATGATCTGCGACGTGCGCAGCGAGAAGGTGTTGCGCGCATGCGGGTAGCCGGGCTCTTCGAAGCCGACGCGCGTGTGGCGGTCGAACAGGGCTTCGGCGATGAGGTAGCAGGCGTGCTGCGCGCCGACGGTGACGAGGATCTCTTCCGGCCGCGCGAACACGCCGCGCTTGGGCAGCAAGCGGGTGCGGATCTGCTCGACCAGGTCGGGCACGTCGTCGGTCTCGAAGTCGGGCGTCCAGTTGGGCAGTTGCGAGCGCGCCAGGCTGCGCACGCAGCACTCGCGGAAGTCTTCGGTGGGAAACAGCTGCGCGTCGTGCGTGCCGTAGACGAAGGGGTACGGCACCTCGCGCCAGCGGTCGGGCTTCGACAGCGTGGGCTGGTCGGTCAGCGAGCGCAGCACGCGCGTGCCCCATTGCATCGGCGTGCCGCTCGCGGCGCCTTCGCGGCTGAAGGGGTCGACGATGTGCGCCGGGTCGGCGATGGCGGCGGGGCGTGCGCCCTGGCTCACGAACACGCCCGAGCGCGGCCGCGCTTCGAGGTAGGCCTCGTCCACCAATTGCTGGTACACGGCGGTCACGGTGTTGCGGCTCAGGCCCAGCGCCTGCGCGAGGTCGCGCGACGACGGCAGCGCCGCACCGGGGGCCAGGCGGCCGTCGAGGATGACCTGCACCACCTTGAGCCGCAGCCGCGCCTGCAGCGGCAGGCCGGTGCTGTCGTCGAGCATGAAGAGCTGCGCCCACAGCGGGCTGGGCGCGGGCGGCAACGCGCTCATCGCGTGGGCCGCTCCGCGCGGCGGCACGCACCCGAAGAGGGCGCATGGCCGTCGATGGTGCATGCAGTGGCGGTTC
>CALRYR010000576.1:0-3199 GCA_943372425.1 Variovorax sp. YR752
CTGATGGACCTCGACCCCTTCGTGCCGATCGGCATCACGGCGCAGACCATCCGCTTCCTCGACGTCTTCCTGCTGCACTGCCTGCTCAACGACAGCCCGAACGACACGCCGCAGGAGATCGCCGAGCTGGCGCACAACCAGCACCTGACGGCGGCGCGCGGCCGCGAGCCCGGCCTGCAACTGTTGCGTGACGGTCAGGAGATCGCGCTGACCGAGTGGGGCGCCGAGCTGGTCGCGCAATGCCGGCCGATCGCCCAGGCGCTCGATGCGGCGCATGGCGGCAGCGCCTACATGCAATCGCTCGACGCTGCGGTGACCGGCCTGCGCGACGCGCACAGCCTGCCGTCGGCCCGCGTGCTGGCGGCGATGGCGGCCGACCACGGCCATTCCTTTACCGATTTCGCGCGGGCGCGTTCCGAGGCGGCGCGGCAGACCTTGCTGACGCAGCCCTTCGCACCGGAAGAGCAAGCCCGCTTCGTCCAGGCCAGCGCCGAGTCGATCGAAGCGCAGAAGGCGATCGAGGCCGCCGACACCATGCCCTTCGAGATCTACCGCCAACAGTACGTGTCGCCGGCACGGCTGGGCCTCGGCGCACGGGCACGGAGCGCGGTGGCGGTCTGACGATTGGCGTGAGCGTCGGCAGGCGACGTGTCCGGCGCACGCGCCTAGTAGGTGCCCACCTACCCGGATTGGACGGCATGGCCCACTGCAGGCCTGCGGATGGCACGGATGATGACTTTCAAACAAAGCACACCAGCCGCCTTGCCACCGTGACTCGTTCCCCAAAGCCCTATAAGACCTACCTGGTCGAAGACAACCCCGTGATTCGCGAGAACCTCGTCGGTTTTCTCGAGGACGTGGCCGATACCACCGTCGTCGCCCATGCGAGCGGCGAGCAGGAGGCGGTCCAGTGGCTGCACGGCCATCGCGAGGGTTGGGACATGGCCATCGTCGACCTCTTCCTTCAAGAGGGGAACGGCTTCGGCGTGGTCGATGCCTGCCGCAACCGCGCATCGCACCAGAAAGTCGTGGTACTTAGCAACTACGCCACGGCCGACATGCGCGAGCGCTCCCGCGCACTGGGCGCCGATGCCTTCTTCGACAAGTCCGCAGAGATCGATCAGTTGCTCGAATATTTCGAGCACGCGCATCGGTAGCACGCACCGCGCTGTCTCGCGCGTTCCTGGGGGCGCAGCGCTGCTGCGGTACAACCGCAGCCCTTGCAACCACAGAATTCAACGAGATGAACGCATCGATCGACTTCAAGGGCCGGGTCGCCATCGTCACGGGCGCGGGTGGCGGGCTGGGTCGCCAGCACGCCCTGGCGCTCGCGGCACGGGGCGCACGCGTGGTGGTGAACGACCTGGGTGGCGCGCGCGATGGTTCCGGCGGCTCGGTCAGCGCGGCCGAGGCCGTCGTCGCCGAGATCCGCGCGGCGGGTGGCGAGGCGATCGCCAATGGCGCGTCGGTCACCGATGTCGCCGCCGTGCAGGCCATGGTGCAGCAGGCCGTCGACACCTGGGGCCGCGTGGACGTGCTGGTCAACAACGCAGGCATCCTGCGTGACAAGAGCTTCGCCAAGATGGACCTCGCGGATTTCCGGCTCGTGGTGGACGTCCACCTGATGGGCGCGGTGAACTGCACCAAGGCCGTCTGGCCGTTCATGACCGAGCAGAAGTACGGGCGCATCGTGATGACGACCTCGTCGTCGGGCCTGTATGGCAACTTCGGCCAGAGCAACTACGGCGCGGCCAAGATGGCGCTGGTCGGCCTGATGCAGACGCTGAGCCTCGAAGGCGCCAAGCACGACATCCGCGTCAACTGCCTGGCGCCGACGGCCGCCACCCGGATGACCGAGGACCTGATGCCGCAGGCCGTGCTCGATGCCCTCAAGCCCGAAGCCGTGGTGCCGGCGATGCTGGTGCTGGCCTCGCAGGACGCACCGAACCGCACCATCCTCTGTGCTGGCGCCGGTGGTTTCGAAGCCGCGCACGTCACGCTGACGCAGGGCGTGTTCGTCGGCATGGGGGCCGATGCACCGGAACAATTGGCTGCGCGCCTGGCCGAGGTGACCGACCGCCAGGGCGAGCAGGTGCCGCAGAGCGGTGCGGCCCAGGGCACCGTCGAGATCGCCAAGGCGACCGAGGCCGCAGGGCACTAGGCTGCAGGCGCGCTGACGGCCGGCGGTGTGCGCTGCAGCGCCGCAGGCAGCCGGGCATCGATCCAGCCCATGCGCCAGGCCAGCACTGCCAGCGCCGCCACGAAGACCCCAGCAGCGATCAGCGTCGCCGTGCCATGTGTTTCCGCAAAGGGGTCGCGCAGCGCCCGGTGCGCATGCGCCGGCAGCCGCGCCGTCTGCGACAGCGAGCCACCCAGTCGCACGTTCACCCGCATGCGGCCGTTGATGGCCCAGCCGCTGGCGTCGAGGATCGGCCCCAGGCTGCGCTGACGCAGCTTCAGCCACGCGATCAACATGCTCGGCCCGGAGATGGCCATGACGATGCCGAGGATCGCGATCGGGATCCACACACCCAGGTCCACGAACTTGCTGAATACGGCCACCAGCACCGCGCTGATGCTGCCGAGCGCCACGCCGATCGCGGCCACCGTGCCGACGTCGACCCGGCCCGGGAGCTTCACGGGCGGCGCTGGCTTGGCGCCAGGGGCGGCCGCCTTGTCCGCGGTCGTGATCGAGCTGGCGAGCGTGCCGAGCGAGCCTTGCGCCAGGTTGTCGCTGGCGGCGGCCCGCTTGGCCACCTGCTCCTCGATGAGCCGCAGGAACTTCTTGTACGGCGACAGGAAGGCTTGTGCGACGCTGGTCGGGTTCTCGATCACCTTGGTGATGGTCGCGTCCCAGTCCTGGCCCTGGCGGTCGTAGAAGACACCGTTGCGGCCGACGAAGAGGAAGTCGGTGTCACCGGCAGTGAAGGCCGACACCACCGTCATCGTCTTGCCTTGCCGGGTGCAATGGC
The DNA here is from genome assembly GCA_943372425.1 of Variovorax sp. YR752. Classification (GTDB taxonomy): domain Bacteria; phylum Pseudomonadota; class Gammaproteobacteria; order Burkholderiales; family Burkholderiaceae_C; genus Variovorax. The sequence goes on from CALRYR010000576.1 coordinate 2,973, forward strand.
AGTAGGCGAGATAAGCCTTGGCCAGGCCCGCGAGCGGCGCGTGCTTGGACGCGTCGGCCACCGCCACGCTGAGGTCGCAGCTGCGGCCGTCGAGGTAGAGCCTGCCCGCCTGGAAGATCGCGCCCTCACGCCGGTAGAAGTCCTTGAAAGCCACGAAGTTGTTCACCAGCGTCAGCAGGTCGCGCTTGAAACGCAGCAGCTTCTCGAGGTCGGCGATGCGCGCGTTG
>CALRYR010000577.1:0-3197 GCA_943372425.1 Variovorax sp. YR752
CGGCTGCCGCGGCGGCAAGACTCGGTGCGTCAGTTCAGTTCTGGGGCCGTGCCGGCGAAGACGGGGCCGGCCACGAAATGAGATCGCAGCTCGCCGCGCTGGATGTCGACGTGTCGCACTTTCGGCTGTTCGAGGGGGCCCGCTCCTCAATCTCGGGCATCGTCGTGGACAAAAACGGCGAACGGATGATCGTCAATTTTCGCGGTGCCGACCTCCCGACCGATCCCGCCTGGCTGCCGATCGAGGCCCTGATCGATGCCAATGCGGTGTTGGCCGACCCACGCTGGCCGGAGGGCGCGCTCGCTCTGTTCGGCGCGGCGCGCGAACGCGGCCTGCCCACCGTGCTGGATGGCGATGTGGCCGACGCCGGCATCTTCGACATGCTGCTGCCGCACACCGACCATGCGGTCTTCTCGGAGCCCGGTCTTGCCGGCTACGCCGGCGAAGCTCGCTCGGTGGACGAGCAGCTGCGTTTCGCGCGCTCGCGCGGCTGCCGCCTCGCGGCCGTCACGCTCGGCGAGCATGGAATGCGCTGGATCGACGCAGATGGGCTGCATGCCCTGCCCGCCGTCGCCGTGAAGGCCGTCGACACCACGGGCGCCGGCGATGTGTTCCACGGTGCACTTGCATTCGCCCTCGGCGCGGGGTGGCCGATTCGCCGCGCTTTCCAGTTCTCAGCCGCGGTGGCGGCCATCAAGTGCACAAGGCCCGGCGGACGCGCCGGCGTGCCCGACTTCGCCACTGCAACGTCCCTTGTCGAAACCCTTCAGGAGTGATCCCTCATGACAACCCCCGCCCTCCAACTCGGTAAGAAATGGGGCCTGCGCCGCATGGCCACGCCCCGAGGTCACTTCACCATGGTCGCGCTTGACCAGCGTCCGCCGATCGCGCAGTTGATCGCGGCCAAGCGGGGCATCGCCGCCGCCGACGTGGGGTTCTCGGACATGGTCGCGGTCAAGCGAACGCTGGTGGATACGCTCGGGGCGCATGCCAGTGCGATGCTGTTCGACCCGAACTACGCCTTCCCGGCTGCGTTGGAGAAGTTGCCGGCGCACGCAGGCCTAGTCGTCACATTGGAAGATCACCGATTCCGCGATACGCCCGGTGGCCGCCTCTCGCACTCCATCAAGGATTGGAGCGTGGAGAAGATCAAGCGCGCGGGTGGCGACGGCGTGAAGGTGCTGGCCTGGTATCGCCCCGATGCTGAACCGGAGGTGCTGGCGCATCAGAAAGACTACGTGCGGCGCATCGGCGAGGAATGCCGTACCTGGGACATTCCTCTGGTCTTGGAACTCTTGGTCTACCCCTTCCCCAAGAGCGAGCGCCACACCGTCGACTACATTGAATCGCCCGAAAAGATGCCCGAGCTCGTGATCGAGAGCGTGCGTGAATTTGCCAAGCCCGAGTACGGCGTCGACCTCTTCAAGCTCGAAAGTCCTCTGCCAGGTGCGACGCTGCCGGCGCGGGACGGCAGCGCCTCGCAACAGGCTGCCCAGGCTTGGTTCGACCAAATGGGTGCCATCTGTAAGGGAGCCGGAATTCCCTGGGTGATGCTGTCCGCGGGCGTGACGTCGGCGCAGTTCCTGCGCGTCATGGAGTATGCGTACGCTGCTGGCGCACACGGTTTCCTCGCGGGCCGTGCCGTCTGGTGGCAGGCTTTGCAGCACTTCCCAGACCTCGGGCGCTGTGCGGAGCAACTTCGCAACGAAGGAAGTGCCACGCTCTCGCAGCTAGAGGCGCTCACCTTGCGTGAGGGCAACGCCTGGCAGGCGGACTACAGCGCCTTCGACACCATAGATGCTGAAGGCGAACTCTGCGCGGCCTATTCCTGAGTTCGTGCGGAAAGTAACTCACGCCTGAGAATCGCTGCCATGACACTCATCGCAACATCGGGCCATCCGTCCCCCACCACGGTCGAGCGTTTCGACGTATTCGTCTTTCGTGCACCGGCGGATCCGCCGGTCCAGACTTCTTTCGGCGTCATGCGCGACCGCCCTGCGGTGCTCGTTCGGTTGACCGACTCAGACGGCGTTGAAGGCTGGGGCGAGATCTGGTGCAACTTTCCGACGGTTGGTGCGGAGCACCGAGCACGGATGGCGCTGGCCTATTGCAAGCCGTGCGTTCTCGGTCGCGCATGGTCCCATCCTCGCGAATGCTTCGACGAACTCACTCGTCGCTTTGAGGTGCTCGCACTGCAGACCGGCGAGCACGGCACCCTGAACCAGATCGTGGCAGGTGTCGATCTGGCGATGTGGGACCTATACGCGCGGCGTCAGGGCAAGCCACTCTGGCAGGTGCTGGGTGGGGCGACGGTGCAGCCAGTGCAGGTCTATGCTTCCGGCCTCAATCCCACCCAGCCCGAGCGGCTTGCTCTGCAAAAGCGCAGCGAAGGGTATCGCGCTTTCAAGCTCAAGGTCGGCTTCGGAGCGGAGCGCGACTGGTCCAATCTCCGCGCGCTGCGCGATGCGCTCGGCGACCAGACCACCCTGATGGTTGATGCCAACCAGGCTTGGGATTTCGACGAAGCACGCGACGCCGGTGAGCGAATGGCGGAGTTCAATCTTCTGTGGCTCGAGGAGCCGCTGCGGGCCGACCAGCCCGCACAGCGGTGGAAGGACCTCGCCGCATGTCAGCCCCTGACCCTCGCTGGTGGCGAGAATTTGGCTGGCTTCGCGCAGTACCGTGAGTTCATTTCCGAAGATGGTATGGCCATCATCCAGCCTGACCTCGGCAAGTGGGGCGGCTTCAGCGGATGTCTCGAAGTGGCCAAAGAGACGGCCGCCGCCGGCAAATGGTATTGCCCTCACTGGCTGGGCGGGGGCATCGGCCTCGTCGCCTCCATGCACCTGAAGACAGCCATCGGTGGTCCTGGCTATGTGGAGGTCGACTCCAATCCGAACGCGCTGCGCGAACGACTTGCAGTGCCAAATTTTGCCGTGAACGACGGCTGGGTCAGCTTGACGGATGCAGCAGGGCTGGGCGTGGTTCCCGATCTTGCTGCGTGCAAGGACTTCGCGGTCGAGCTGTCGATGGTTGGCATGTAGGTCGGCTTGCCCCCAAACGCCATGCCGACGCACGGGTCGTACCGCGCGCGAGGCGCTAACACAGGCGTGAGCTGGCACGCACGATCAATTTGCAAGGAATCATGTGGGACTCTGGCGGCAGCTCTCGCTGCCCATGCTGCTTGAGTGCCATGA
>CALRYR010000578.1:0-3196 GCA_943372425.1 Variovorax sp. YR752
CCAGCACATCGAAGGAGATGAGCAGCACGCTGGCCACGGTCAGCGCACCGCCGACCCAGACGGCGCCCAGCGACAGCGCTTCTGCGCTGCGCAGCACGCGCCCCAGCACCGCGAAGCGGTCCGGCGGCAATGAAGAATCGACGGATTGCATGGCAGCCTTACTTGCGCGCGGTCAGGCCGACGGTCTTGCCGATGGTCTCGTTGAAGCTCGTCACGCAGGCGGCCGAGCAGCGGGCGGCCCACTTCGGCAGCACCGACTCGTCGAGCACCTTCTTCAGCAGCACCTTGTCGGCCGCGCTCGGCGTCACCAGGATCATCTTGCCCTTGACCGGCAGCGTGCAGGCGGCGGCGCCGGTGTTGCAGTCGTAGCCCTGCTGGGTCTGTTCGGCAGCGGCCTTCCAGATGTCGTCCGTCATCTTCTTGACGTTGGTTTCGAGGAAAGCGCGCACTTCAGGCTTCAGGTTGTTCCAGCTCTTCTTGTTGACCGCGTGGACCTGCTGGTTCCAGTTGATCGGCAGTGCGACCAAGTGCGTCGACACTTCGTACCACTTGGCCGAGTAGCCCGAGAGCGAACCGGTGATGGCGCAGTCGACCACCTTGTTCTGCAGCGCCGGCACCACTTCGCCGAAAGCCATGGTGACGCCCGTGCCGCCCAGTGCCTCGACGAATTCGGCCTGCGTGCGGCTGCTGGTGCGGACCTTCTTGCCCTTCATGTCGGCCAGGCTGGTGATCGGCGCATTGCAGAACAGCACCTGCGCCGGATAGGTCGAGAAGCCCAGCACCTTGACACTGGAGCCTTCGTCGTAGAACTTGGCGTAGACCGGTGCGAAGGCGGCAGTGACTTCACGCGCCGTCTTGACGTCAGGTGCCAGACCGGCCAGGTCGATGGCTTCGTTGATGGGGTTGTCGCTCGCGAAGTACGACAGTGTGGCGGTGCCGAACTCGACCACGCCCTGTGACATCAGGCGCATCAGCTCGGGGCCCTTGAGGCCCATCTCGTTGAAGCCCTTGATCTCGGCCGTGACCTGGCCCTTTGACAGCTCGGGGATGGTCTTGGTCCAGAACGGCTTTTCGTAGTCGTTGTAGGCGCTGAGGTTGCTCAGGCCGCCGACGACTTTGAGCTGTGTCTTGGGGAGTTCCTGCGCCTGGGCGGCGCCGAAGCTGGTGGCTGCGGCCAGCAGCAGGGGGAGGGCGAATCGCTTCTTCATTTCAAAGACTCCTTAGAGGGAAAACAAGGGGAAGGGACTGAAAGCAGGGCGGTCGGCCGGTCAGGACCAATCCGCGAGGTCACGGGGGAAGGCGAGCAGGCATTCGGCGCGGTCGTCGTGCACCAGCACCATCTCGCCGATGGCGGCGCCGCCGAGGCCGGGCACGACGATGTTCGGATGCAGTTCGAGCAGCATGCCGGCGCGCACCACCGGTGCCGATGGCGCCATGGCCGGCGCGGTGCCGAACCATTGCGGAAAAGCCGCGGTCGCGTGCGCCTCTTCGTAGGAATGGCCCAGCCCGTGGCCGTAGCGGAAATGCGTGCTGCCGCCATCGCCGACCGGCAGCCGGGTCTGCATGGCGGCTTCGACGGCGCCCAGCGGCGTGCCGCAGCGCAGTGCGCCGAGCCCGGCGTCCAGGGCCGCCACGGTGCGCGCATGCAGTTGCGCCAGCGCCTGGCTCGGCCGGCCCAGATGGCCCATGCGGATGCCATGGCCCCAGTGGCCGTCGACCGTGAGCATGATCCCGAAGAGCACCTGGTCGCCGGCCTGCGGGATGTGCAGGCACTCTTCCTTCCAGTAGCGCGGGTAGTCGGCCTGCGGCCCGGCGGTCAGCCAAGTGCGGCAGTAGTCCGCGCCGAGTTCAAGTGCGCGCTGCGACAGCTCGATCTGAATGCGCCAGGCCGGCAGGCCGCGGCGAAGCGCCGGCCCTAATGCTTCGAACAGGCGATCGCAAACAGTGGCCGCTTCGCGGTGCACGGTCTGCTGGGTCGCGTCGAGCACGCTGCGCACCGCATCCAGCCAGCCGTCGAACGGCTGCTGGGTGCGCGTGGCGAGGCTGCCTTGCACGGCAGCCCACACGGCCTGCGGCAGTTCGTCGAAGCCGACCGTGGCCACGCCTTCCACCCCGCCCAGCAGCCCGGCCAGGTGGGTGCCCCAGGTGGCGGGCGGCGCGTCAATGACATCGAATTCAGGGTGTTGCTGTCGTGCCAGTGGCACCAGAAAGGGGCTTCCGACCAGCAACGTGCACGCCGATGGGGTGCACACCAGCAGCGACAGGCTCTCGTGCCCGTCCCATTGCGTGAGGTAGCGCAGGGCACCGTGAGCGCGCGAACCCGTCCCCAGACTGCTGCCATACCCGAACACCAGCGCCGCCTGCAGACCCATGCCCGACGCCTGCGCCAGCAGGGCGCGCCGACGCGCGGCGCACGGGGCGGCGAAGCGGCTGGAGGGGGCGGGGCGGTCGGCGAGCATGGGTGACGGAAGCAGGGCGATGAGGTGCGACTTTAAAGTTGTTGTGAAATTTCACATCAGTATTAACGTGATGGCAAGCGAATTTCATGCCAATATCTGTGCTGCGCTACAGTGCATGTTTTCTACCCCCCGGAAGTTCCGTGCCCGTCACCTCGCGTCCCCGCAAGCCCCGCACCCCGGTCGCCCGACCGGCCGTGGATGTCTCCCAGAACGAACAGGCCTACACGCTGCTCAAGGAGCGCTTGACGACGCTGGCCTACAAGCCCGGGGATTACCTCAACACCGCGGCGCTGATGGACGGGCTGGGGCTTGGCCGCACGCCGATCAACCACGCGTTGCATCGGCTGTCCAACGAGGGCCTGGTGCAGATCATTCCGCGCAAGGGCGTGATGGTCTCGCCCCTGTCGATCGACGACGCGCTCGACCTCATCGATGTCCGCCAGGTCAACGAGGCCTTGTGCGTGCAACTGGCTGCCGTGCGCATGACGGCCCCCGAACTGGCCGAGATCCGCGCGCTGGCCGACCGCTTCGATGCCGCGGTGGCCGAGCGCGACATGACGCGCATCATGAACTGCGACCGCCTCTTTCACGAGGCCGTGGCCGCCGCGTCGCGCAACCAGGTGCTCATCGAGATCCTCAAGGTGCTGCATGCGCGTTCGCAGCGCTTCTGGGCCATCTCGCTGTCTGCCGAAGGCCATCTCGCCGAAGTCAGCGCGGAGCACCAGGCCATCATCGCG
>CALRYR010000579.1:0-3195 GCA_943372425.1 Variovorax sp. YR752
CTGCAGCGTGCCAACGAGCGCATGAAGGCGCTCGAGGCGACGCTGGCGGCCCTGCGCGATCAGAGTGCCCAGAACCAGCGCCTGTTGCTGGAGATGCGCACCGAGCTGGCCGAGGCGCGCGACAGCCGCTATCGCAATCCGCTGGTCTATGCCCTGTGCCTGCTGCTGTTGCTGGCACTGATCGGCCTGTTCATGCTCTGGCGCGTCGCGCGCCGGACTGCCAACGCCGCCTGGTGGGGCGACACGGTCGGCAAGGACGACGGTGCTCCCGAGGCGCCGTCGGGTGCCCTGTCGTCCGCCGGCGTGGCGGGCGCCTCGCTCGCCGGTGCTTCCGCGGCGCCGAGGACCGGCCCCTTCGGCACCGCGCTGGTCGAGCCGGCCTCATCAGAAGACGCGCCCGACACGTTGCCGCCGATGGCCGAAGACGAAAACACTCCGGCACGCTACGTCAACACCGAAGAACTGTTCGACGTGCAGCAGCAGTCGGACTTCTTCGTTTCGCTCGGCCAGCACGAACAGGCCATTGCGGTGCTGAGCGAGCACATCGCCGACAACCCCGAGACCAGCGCGCTGGCCTATCTCGACCTGCTGCGCATCTTCCACACGCTCGACCGGCGCGACGACTATGCGCGCGTCGGCCAGGAGTTCGAACGCGCCTTCAATGCGTCGGTGCCCGACTTTGCGCATTTCTCGGAGATCGGCCGCGGTCTCGAACACTACGGCTCGGCGCTGGCCCGCATCGAAGCCCAATGGCCACGGCCGGGCACGCTGAACCTCATCGAGGAGCTGGTGTTCCGCAAGCCCGGCACCCGCGACGACGAGAGCTTCGACCTGGCGGCCTACCGCGAGCTGCTGCTGCTGTACTCGGTCGCGAAGGAAGTGATCGACCCGAACAGCGCGCCGCCCACGCCGATCACGCCGCTGTCCTTCCTCGACACGCACGATGCCAAGCTGGAGTCGACGCGACCGGCGGAGCTGGACCGCCCGACCGAGCTCGTCGGGCTGGCCGGCAACGACGATCACAACGCACCCGATGCGCCGCTCCCGTCGCTGTACGGCGCCATCGACGAGCGGCTGTCGCACGACACGGTCGTCGCCAGCCCTCTCGAGCCCACCGGCGCCGCCGACATGCCTGCGACGGCCCCGCCATCCCCGAACACGTCGTACGAAGAAGAGTGGACGCGTCCCATGCCGGTCAATGGACCAGCGCAGAGCGCTGAATCGCACGGCGCGATGCCCTTCGACCACACCGCCATCGAAACGCTCGAAACGCTGCCGGCGGAACTCGAGCTGGAAAACCGCCCGTCCGATGCACCGAGCACCGACGACATGCCGCTGCCTGAACTGCGGCTGGATCTGGAGTTGTTCGATCCGGTCATCGAGGCCGAGATCGCACCCCGGCCGCGTCGGCGGCGCTGAGAACGCATCGTCCGTGCCGCCGCCTGCCGATGGCGCTGGGCAGCCTTCAGCGGCGGACCTGCAGCGCCCCGGGGTTCACGATGTTCGTGGGGTTGCCCTTGATGAAGCTCACCACGTTGTCGAAGGCCTGCCCGAAATACATCTCGTAGCTGTCCTGCTCGACATAGCCGATGTGCGGCGTGCAGATGCAGTTCTCCAGCCGAAGCAGCGCGTGGCCCTGCAAGGGCGGCTCACTCTCGAACACGTCGATCGCGGCCATGCCGGGCCGGCCGCGGTTGAGGGCCGCCAGCAACGCATCGGGTTCGACCAACTCGGCGCGCGACGTGTTGACGAACAGCGCGGTCGGTTTCATGCGCGACAGGTCTTCGAGCGTGATGATGCCGCGCGTCTCATCGTTCATTCGCAGATGCACCGTGAGCACATCGGCCGCAGCGAAGAAGGCCTCGCGGCTCGGCGCGACCTGGAAACCGTCGGACCGGGCAAGGTCACGGCTCTGTTCGCGGCCCCAGATCACCACCTGCATGCCAAACGCCTGGCCGTAGCGCGCGACCAGCTGCCCGATGCGGCCGTAGCCCCAGATGCACAAGGTCTTGCCCTTGAGCACCGAGCCCAGCCCGAAGTTCGGCGGCATCGAGGCCGACTTGAGGCCAGACTGCTGCCAGGCGCCGTGCTTGAGGTTGCTGATGTACTGCGGAAGCCGGCGCATCGCCGCCATGGTGAGCGCCCAGGTCAGCTCGGCCGGCGCCAGCGGCGAACCGCTGCCCTCTGCCACGGCAATGCCTTGTTCGGTGCAGGCCGTCACGTCGATGTGCTTGCCGACCCGCCCCGTCTGTGAAATGAGCTTGAGCTTGGGCAGCTTCTCGACGAGCTGACGGGAGATCTGCGTACGCTCGCGGATCAGCACGATCACGTCGGCGTCTTTCAAACGCACCGACAACTGACCGATGCCCTTGACCGTGTTGGTGTAGACCTTCGCCGCGTAGGCATCGAGTTTGGCGGCGCACTGCAGCTTGCGCACCGCGTCCTGGTAGTCGTCGAGGATCACAATGTTCATGGCGTGCCATTGTGCCTCGCGTCACGCGGCCGTCGATGGCCGCGCGCGATCAGTTCGGCACGCTCAGTGCAGCGGACGCGTGCCGCGCACCGTGTCGGCCGCTTCGAGCGCGACCAGGCGGTCAAGCTCGGCACACACGTCGGCCATGCGGCCGGAGATCACGACGCGACCGGCCCGGCGGCCCGGCTGCTGCGCGTCGACCGTGCGGACTACGCGCAGCGGCCGCGACGTTGCCGGGGCAGGCATCTGGCCGGAGGTTGACGAGCCGACGCCCGAACGCTGCACCGAAGCAGGCCGAACGGCCACATAGCGCAGGTCGGCGTGCAGGTCGAGGCCCGCCGCGCGACGCGTGCGGCGCTCCGGCATCCAGCGGTGGGCGAGCGACTGCAGCGGGCTGAGCAGATCGACGAAAGTGAGCAGAACGATTCCCATGTGAACTCCAAAGTCAGAGGTTGAACACAGGCAGGATTGCTTGATGGGACTGCGACAGGGTGATGGCCTGATTGCCATACGCCCGCCACCTGTTGCAGCCCTTGCGATGCACTACATCAGCATGGTGTTGCGGATCAGCCCGACAGCCAGGCCTTCGATCTCGAAGGGCTCACCGGGCTGGACCACGATGGTCGGGTAATCAGGGTTTTCCGCGTGCAGCTCGATCACCTGCTTGTTGCGCTTGAGGCGCTTGACGGTCACTTCGTCGCCAAGGCGCGCGACCACGATCT
>CALRYR010000580.1:0-3186 GCA_943372425.1 Variovorax sp. YR752
CAGCCCTGATCGCCGCGGGCGTGGAAGGCGCATTGCGCACCATGTGGCAACGCTGGTGCGCGGGCCTCCCCGCCGAATCGTTTGACGCCCAAGTCACCCAGGGAGACCGCGCATGACGCAAGCACGCAAGAGCCCGATCTACGTGACGCAGCCCTACCTGCCTCCACTGAACGAGTTCGTTCCCTACCTCGAAAAGATCTGGGCCAACAAGACGTTGACCAATGGCGGTCCGTTCCATCACGAGCTCGAGCAGGCGTTGTGCGACTACCTGGGTGTCAAGCACGTGGCGCTCTTCACGAACGGCACCATCGCGCTGGTCACGGCGCTGCAGGCGCTGCGCGTCACCGGCGAGGTGATCACCACGCCCTACTCCTTCGTCGCGACATCTAACTCGCTGCTGTGGAACGGCATCAAACCGGTGTTCGCCGACGTCGATCCGCGTTCCCTCAACCTGGACCCCGCTCGCATCGAATCGGCCATCACCCCGCAAACGACCGCGATCATGCCGGTGCACGTCTACGGGCATCCCTGCGACGTCGAGGCCATCCAGACCATTGCCGACAACTACAACCTCAAGGTCATCTACGACGCGGCCCATGCCTTCGGCGTGCAGGACGCGGGCGGCAGCATCCTGCGGCATGGCGACCTGTCGGTGCTGAGCTTCCACGCGACGAAGGTGTTCAACACCTTCGAGGGTGGCGCGATCATCTGCCCCGACCTCAAGACCAAGGTGCGTATCGACCAGCTGAAGAACTTCGGCCACGTCGGCGAGGTGTCGGTGGTTGCACCGGGCATCAACGGAAAGATGAGCGAAGTGAATGCGGCCTTCGGCCTGCTGCAGCTGAAATACATCGACCGGGCACTCACCCGCCGCAAGGCGATCGACACGCTGTACCGCGACGGCCTGCAGGGCATCGACGGCATCCGCTGCCTGCAGGACACGAGCGAACAGGTCGCCAACCATGCCTACTTCCCGATCCTGGTCGGCCCCGAGTACGCCATGAGCCGCGACGCGCTCAACCAGAAGCTGCGCGAACACGACATCTACGCGCGACGCTACTTCTACCCGTTGATCTCGGAGTTTCCGATGTACCGGGGCCTGCCCTCGTCGCATCGCGACAACCTGCCGGTCGCCGCTGCCGCCGCGGACCAGGTGCTGTGCCTGCCAATCTACCCCGACCTGCAGAACGCGCAAGTCGAGACCATCACGCAGTTCCTCCGGGCATGGGCCGTCAAGCCCACCACGACGGAGGTGACGACCGAGGCAACGATGGAGGCCATTGCATGAAGCTGGCCATCATGCAGCCGTATTTCCTGCCCTACATCGGCTACTTCCAGCTCATCCGCTCGGCCGATCTGTTCATCGTGTACGACAACATCAAATACACGAAGAAGGGCTGGATCAATCGGAACCGCATGCTGCAGAACGGCCAGGACGTCATGTTCTCGCTGCCGCTGAGGAAGGATGCCGATTCGCTCGACGTGCGCGAGCGCTCGCTGGCGGCGGACTTCGACCGCACCAAGCTGCTGCGCCAGCTCGAGGGGGCCTACCAGCGTGCACCCTATTTCAGACAGGCCTTTCCGCTGGTCGAACGCATCGTGCGCTACGAGGAATCGAACCTGTTCGGCTTCCTCCATCATTCGATCGTCAGGACGTGCGAGCATCTCGGCATCACGACGGAGATACGCGTCTCCTCCTCGGTGCCGATCGAACACGGCCTGGCCAGCCAGGACAAGGTCCTCGCGCTGTGCCAGTCCGTGGGCGCCAGCACCTACATCAACACGATCGGCGGCATCGAGCTCTACGCCAAGGACGCATTCAGCGCACGTGGCCTCAACCTGACGTTCATCAAGTCGAAGCCTTTCGAGTACCCGCAACTCGGCGACTCATTCGTGCCGTGGCTGTCGATCGTCGATGTCCTGATGTTCAACGCACTCGACACCGTGCGTGAGCGCGTGGGTTCCAACTACGACCTGATCTGAGGCACGGCGTACATGTTCACATGGCAGAAAAAGGGCAAGGTCTTCACGCCGCAGACGGTCGAAGGCCGGAGCTGGCTGAAGGAGTTTGCGCAGGCACCAGCCACGCTGGTCTTCGACGATTTCGTGCGCGTCTATTTCTCGTGCCGGCCACCGGCAGATGCCAACGGCCAATACGTGAGCTACTCGGCCTATGTCGACCTCGATCGCCAGGACCTGTTCAAGATCCTGCGCGTGAGCGACAACCCCATCCTCGGTCTCGGCGGATTGGGCGAGTTCGACGAGTTCGGCACCTATCCGGTGTCGGTGATCCGCGCGGACGGCGAGGTTCGCGCGTACTACGCGGGTTGGACACGCTGCGAGTCCGTGCCCTTCAACGTCGCCATCGGCTGTGCCGTGAGCCGCGATGACGGCAAGACCTTCACCAAGCTCGGCACCGGCCCCGTCATCGGCTATTCGCCGGACGAGCCTTTTGTCCTGAGCGGGCCGAAGATCCGCCGATTCAACGACACCTGGTACCTCTGGTATATCGCCGGGCGCAAATGGAAAGTGGTCGACGGTAGGGCGGAGCCGGTCTACAAGATCCGGATGGCGACGTCGCACGACGGCATCCACTGGACCAAGGTCAACAAGGACCTGATCGAGAGTCGCATTGAAGAAGACGAGGCTCAGGCAAGCCCCGATGTCTTCTATGCCAACGGCAAATATCACATGTTCTTCTGCTACCGCTACAGCAGCGGCTACCGCGGCAAAGCCAACGGCTACCGGATCGGCTACGCATCGAGCAGCAACCTGACGGACTGGGTGCGCGACGATGCAAAGGCCGGCATCGACGTATCGGAACAAGGGTGGGATGCCGAGATGATCAGCTACCCGCATGTGTTCGAACTGGACGGCAAGACCTGCCTCTTCTACCTCGGCGATCAGGTCGGTCGCCATGGCTTCGGGCTCGCCGAGCTCGATGGAACATTGGCGTAGGAAGCCGCAGCCATGAAACTGAAGAAGCTCGGGAAGATCTTCGACCCGACCCAGCACCACCTTCCGAATGCATGCGTCCAGTTCGCGCAGTCGCCCCAGGCGCTCGTGTTCGACGATTTCGTTCGGATCTATTTCTCGACGCGCGCGGTGGACCCGACGAACGGCAAGTACCTGAGCCACATTGCGTTCGTCGACATGCACAAGGACCTGCGCGAGATCATCCGCGTC
>CALRYR010000581.1:0-3181 GCA_943372425.1 Variovorax sp. YR752
GCCTGCTCGCCAAGGCCGCGCCGCGGCTGGACACCGAAAGCGTGTCGACCTTCGAAGCCGATGGCCGCGTGCTGGCGCAGGACGTGGTGTCCGCCCTCACCGTGCCGCCACGCGACAACAGCTCGATGGATGGCTACGCCGTGCGCGCCGCCGACTGCGCCACCGCCGGTGCGGTTCTGACGGTCGCGCAGCGTATTCCCGCGGGCAGTGTCGGCACGCCGCTGGCGGCCGGCACCGCCGCGCGCATCTTCACGGGCGCGCAGATTCCCGAAGGTGCCGACGCGGTGGTCATGCAGGAAGACACCGGCGCGCTGCCTGAAGAGGGTTCGCTCGGCCGGGTGCGCATCGACACGGTGCCGGCCACCGGTCAGTGGATCCGCCGTGCCGGCGAGGACGTGGCTGCCGGCGATGTCGTGCTCGCGCGCGGCGAGCGCCTGACGCCCGCGTCGCTGGGCCTGGCTGCCAGCGTCGGCTTCGACCGCCTGCAGGTCGCGCGCCGGCCGCGCGTCGTGCTGCTGTCGACCGGCGACGAGCTGGTCATGCCCGGCGAGGTCGCGCCCGAGGCCATGAAGCCCGGCGCCATCTACAACTCCAACCGCTTCTTCATGCGCGCCCTGCTCACGCGCCTGGGCTGCGACGTGAGCGACCTGGGCATCGTGCCCGACCGGCGCGACGCCACCATCGACGCGCTGCGCACGGCGGCCGAGCACAACGACCTGATCGTCACCACCGGCGGCGTGTCGGTCGGCGAGGAAGACCATATCAAGGCGGCCGTCGAGGCGCTGGGCGAACTCCAGCTGTGGTCGCTCTCGATGAAGCCCGGCAAGCCCTTCGCCTACGGCCGCATCGGCAACGCGCATGTGACCGGGCTGCCCGGCAACCCGGTGTCGAGCTTCCTCACCTTCCTGCTGCTGGTGCGTCCCTTCCTGCTGACGCTGCAGGGAGCAACGCGCGTCGCGCCGGCGCCGGTCGCGATGCGTGCCGACTTCGACTGGCCGCGCGCCGATCGCCGCCGCGAGTTCCTGCGTGCGCGGCGCAATGCGGCGGGCGGGCTCGACCTGTTCCCGAACCAGAGTTCCGGCGTGCTCACCTCGGCCGTCTGGGGCGACGGCGTGATCGACACGCCGGCCGGGCAGTCCTTCCGGAAGGGCGATACCGTGCAGTTCATTTCCTTCGCCTCCCTGCTGGCCTGACGCGATGAAGATCGACATCCGCTATTTCGCCTCGGTTCGCGAAGCGTTGGGCAACGGCGAAAGCGTCGACACGCAAGCCGCCACCCTGGCCGAACTGCGCGACGAACTCATCGCCCGCGGCGGCCCGCATGCCGCTGCGCTGGCGCGCGGCAAGGCGGTGCGCATGGCGCTCGACCAGGTCATGCGGCCCGAATCGGCGGCGCTGCATGATGGCGGCGAGGTGGCATTCTTTCCGCCCGTCACCGGAGGCTGACGTGACCGGCCCGCGCGTTTCGGTCCAGACCCACGACTTCGACCTGCAGCAGGAGATCGCCGCGCTGCGTGCCGGCGACACACGCGTGGGCGCGGTCTGCAGCTTCATCGGCACGGTGCGCGACCGCAACGATGGCAGCGACGTGGCGTCGATGGAGCTCGAGCATTACCCCGGCATGACCGAGAAGGCCGTCGAGGCCATGATCGACGCCGCGCATGAGCGCTTCGACATCCTCGGCGCGCGCGTGGTGCACCGCGTGGGCCTGCTGCAGCCGCTCGACCAGATCATGATGGTCGCCGTGGTCTCGGCGCACCGCGGCCAGAGTTTCCAGGCCTGCGAGTTCCTGATGGACTACCTCAAGACGCAGGCGCCGTTCTGGAAAAAGGAACGGACGCCCGAAGGCGCCCGTTGGGTCGATGCACGCGTCGCCGACGACGCGGCCCTGGCGCGCTGGGGCATCGACACCCCAAACGCCTGAAGCGCCTTACTGGGGTTTGAAGCCGCTGGCTTGGATGATCTTTTCCCAGGCGCTGGTGTAAGTGCGCACGCGGCCAGCGAACTGGCCTTGCGATTCATACGCGACGTTCAGGCCCATGTCGGTGAGCTTCTTCTTCACGTCGGGCATGGCCAGCACCTTCTGCAGCGCGGTGCCGAACCTGTCGATCACCGGCTGGGGCGTGCCGACGGGCGCGAACAGGCCGTAATAGGGGTAGTCGTCCAGGTTCGCGAAACCCAGCTCGGTGAAGGTCGGCACCTGCGGCAGCAGTGGCTGGCGCTTGGCGCCGATCACGGCCACGATGGTCACCTTGCCGGCCTTGTGGTTCTCGATGAAGTCAGGCACCGAAGCGATGCCGGCGGTGATCTGGTTTCCCAGCATGTCGGCCGTCATAGGCGCGCTACCGCGGTAAGGGGCGGCCTGCAGGTCGAGCTTGTACTTCTCGCCGATGAGCTTCACCAGGAACTCGGGGATCGAACCCGGCGCCGGCACGCCGATGGTTTCCTTGCCGCCGCGGGCGGTCTGCACCCATTTCACGTAGGCGTCCATCGTCTTGGCCGGGGTGCCGCCCGAGACGGCCAGCACGTTGGCGAAGGTGGCGAAACCGGCCACGGGCACGAAGTCGGTCGCCGGGTTGAAGCCCGGGTTCTTCACCACCTGCGGCAGGATCGAGATGCTGTGGTCATGCGACAGGAACAGCGTGTGGCCGTCGGCCGGGGCGGCCTTCAGGGCCTGGGCTGCAATCTGGCCGCCCGCGCCCGCGCGGTTCTCCACGACGACCGGCGAACCGAGTTCGTCCTTGAGCTTCTCCGCCAGGGTTCGCGCGATGGCGTCGCTGCCCGCGCCGGCCGGAAAACCCACCAACAGACGAAGCGGTGTGCTGCTTTGCGCCTGCGCAAGGCCCGACAGGCCCAGAGAGGCTACAACGAGGCCGAGCGTCAGCGCCCGGCGAACCGGTTGAACACGCTGCGTTGAAAAAACCATGATCGACTCCAATCCGATGAGATAAGCGGGCGGCGGTGCAATAGCCGTGCCTGATTTGGTCCGCGCTCTTGAACGGTGCGCGAACGCTCCTATTTTGAATGCAAGGAAATCACACCATGCGCCAAGACAAACTCACCACCAAGTTCCAGGAAGCCCTGGGCGATGCGCAATCGCTCGCGCTGGGCAACGACAACGCCTACATCGAGCCGGTCCACCTGCTCGCGGCGATGCTGCGCCAGGACGAAGGCCCGCGCG
>CALRYR010000582.1:0-3176 GCA_943372425.1 Variovorax sp. YR752
CCGTGTCCACCCCGCGCGGTGCCGCCATTCCGTTCGACCTGCCGGGCTCGGTCGATCTGGTCGACCGCCAGCAGTTGCGCGACGGCAAGCTGCAGGTCAACCTGTCGGAGAGTCTGGGCGGGGTGCCTGGCCTGCAGGTGCAGAACCGGCAGAACTACGCGCAGGACCTGCAGATCTCCATTCGGGGCTTCGGCGCGCGTTCGACCTTCGGGCTGCGCGGCGTGCGGCTGTACGTCGACGGCATCCCCGCCACGTTGCCCGACGGGCAGGGCCAGAGCACCAACATCGACATCGGCTCGGCCGACCGCGTCGAGGTGCTGCGCGGCCCGTTCTCGGCGCTGTACGGCAATTCGTCCGGCGGCGTGATCCAGGTCTTCACCGAAGATGGCGAAGCGCCACCGCGGCTCGGCTTCTCGGCAGCAGCCGGGAGCTTTGGCAGCACGCGCTTCGGCGCCAAGGCCTCGGGCGCGAGCGGCGGCATCGACTACGTGCTGAGTGCGAGCCGCTTTCGCACCGATGGCTACCGCGACCACAGCGCGGCCACCCGTGACATCGCCAACGGCAAGCTCGGCGTGCAGCTCGACGATGGCAGCCGGCTCACGTTGATCGCCAACAGCGTGCGCATCGATGCGCAGGACCCGCTGGGCATGACGCAGGCGCAGCTCGACGCCGACCCGCGCGCCGCGCCGCTGGCGACGCAGTACGACACGCGCAAGACGGTCGATCAGACGCAGGTGGGCCTGCTGTATGAACGCCGCATCGACGCCGACCGGGACCTTAGGCTGATGCTGTACGGCGGCGACCGGCGCACGACGCAGTTCCAGTCGATTCCGCCATCGGCGCAGGCGAGCGCCCTGAGCGCGGGCGGCGTGATCGACCTGCAGCGTCGCTATGCCGGCTTCGACGCGCGCTGGACGGTGCGCACTGCCCTGGTCGGCCGGCCCTTTGAAGTGTCGACCGGCCTGGCCTACGACACACTGCATGAGCAACGTCGAGGCTACGAGAACTTTGTCGGCACCGGTGCGGCCCAGCAGCTCGGTGTGCAGGGCGCGTTGCGGCGCGACGAGCGCAACCAGGTCGGCAATGTCGACCCCTACGTGCAGACGCGCTGGGACTTCGCCGAGCGCTGGTCGCTCGAAGCCGGCCTGCGCCAGAGCACCGTGCGCTTCGACTCGGACGACCGTTACCAGCGCGGCATCAACGGCGACGACAGCGGCGACGCGCGCTACCGCAAGCTGCTGCCGGCCGCCGCGCTGCGCTTCGCCGCCACCCGTGACCTCAACCTGTACGTGAGCGCCGGCCGCGGCTTCGAGACGCCGACGCTCAACGAACTGTCGTACCGGCCGGGCAATGTGGACGGCCTCAACTTCGCGCTGCAGCCGTCGGTGAATCGCAGCCTCGAAGTCGGCGCGAAGGCGCGCGTGGCCGACGGCCTGCTGACCGCCGCAGTCTTCCAGACGCGCACTGACGACGAGATCGTGACCGCCACCAACAGCGGCGGGCGCGCCACCTTCCAGAACGCCGGCCGCACGCAGCGCGACGGCGTCGAACTGGCCTGGCTGCACGAGACGCCCAGCCACTGGCGCACGCAGCTGGCCTACACCTGGCTCGACGCGCGCTACCGCGACGGCTTCTGCTCGCCGTCGCCGTGCACGGGCAGCAACGCCGTGGCGCCGGACAACCGCATCCCCGGCATCGCGAAGCAGTCCTTCTTCGCATCGTTCGGCTATGCGCCGCCATTGGGCTGGCGTGCAGGTGCCGAACTGCGTGCGCTGAGCCGCATCCAGGCCAACGACACCAACACCGCGAGCGCGCCGGGTTATGTCGTGGCGGCGCTGCAGGGTGGCTACGTGCAGCGCTGGGCTGGATGGGAGTGGAACGCCTTTGCCCGCGTCGACAACCTGTTCGACCGGCGCACCGTCGGCTCCGTCATCGTCAACGAGAGCAACGGCCGCTACTTCGAACCGGCCCCCGGCCGCAACTGGACGGTGGGGGCGGGGGCGACCTACGTTTTCTGAGGCGCGTGAGCGCGATCAGAAGTCGATCTGGGCAGACAACATGAGCGTGCGCGGCGCGCCCACGGTCACGTACGTGCTGGTCACCCAGTAGGCGTTGTCGGCGACGTTTTCCAGATTGGCGCGGAACACCACCGGCTTGCCGGCGATCTGGGTCGCATAGCGTGCGCCCACGTCCACGCGCGTCCAGCTCGGCATGCGCAGGAGGTTGGCCGCGTCGTAGTAGGTCGACGACGTGTTGATCACTCGGCCGTTCAGGCTCAGGCCCGGCACCCCTGGCATGTCCCAGTCCAGGCCGACGTTGAAGGTGCGGTCCGGCACGCCGTTGGCGTCGTTGCCCTGGTTCACGCCACCCTGCGTCCTGGTGAGCTTCGCGTCGTTGAACGATGCGCTGGCCATGGCGCGCAGGCCACGCTGGATCTCGCCGTACATCGTCAGCTCCAGGCCTCGGTTGCGCTGCTCGCCGCCGAAGCTGTAGATCTGCGTGACCGGGTCCGTCGTGGAACTCGGCCGGGTGATCTGGTAGAGCGCCGCCTGCGTGGTCAGCGTGCCCCAGTCCGCCTTGACGCCGACTTCGTACTGCTTGGACTTCTGCGGCGCGAACACCTCGCCGCGGTTGGCGGCCGTCGGTCCGGCGGTGCCGCCTTGCTGCAGGCCGGCGGTGTAGTTGCCATACACCGAGATGTTCTGCACGGGCTTGAACACCAGGCCGACCAGCGGCGTGATGGCGCTGGCGTCATAGGCGGTGGAACCGTTCACGCTCTTCTGGTTGATGGTCTGGTCGCGCAGGCCCAGCGTCAGCAGGAAGCGATCGCCGAAGAAGGACATCGTGTCGGCGATGGCAATGCTGTGTTCTGCCAGATCGGCCGTCTTGCTGGGCTCGCCACGTGCGAAATTGATCGCCGGCAGGGCCGACGGGTTGTAGAGGTTCGACGCGACCGGCGTCGTGGTCAGCTGGTAGAAATAGCCCGTCTCGCGCGACATCGTGTTCGCCGCCAATACCAGCGAGTGGCCGACGCTGCCGGTCTTGAAGCGCGTGCGCACGCCGACTTCGGCAGACGTCGTCTTGTTGTACTCGTCGTAGTAGCCGTTGTTCACCGAGAAGTTGCCCTGCGTGTTGGGGCGCAGGTCAACGGGCCGCGTGACGGCCGTCGGGAAGTT
>CALRYR010000583.1:0-3174 GCA_943372425.1 Variovorax sp. YR752
GCTCGGCCACGATGCGCGCGCGCAGCACGGATTCGGGGTCGTCCTTCTGGAACCACGCGATGCGGTCGCGCGAGGTCATCACGCTGTTCACCAGCCGGGTGTCGAGCTCGAACACGTTGGCGATCACCTGCTGCTCGCGCACGGCCAGCACGCCCGCCCGGGCGCCGGCCTCGGTCATGGCGAGGATGTCGGCCGAAGTGATCTGCTCGTCGCGATGCGCCGGCATGCCCAGCAGCTTGAAGAGCAGGTCGGTGCTGCGGGTGAAGAGCCACACCAGCGGCATGAAGGTGGTGATGAGCACCTGCATCGGCCCGACCATGCGCACCGCGAGCTGCTCGGGGTTGTTCATGCCCAGCCGCTTGGGGAACAGGTCGGCGAACACCAGGAACACCGCGATGATGGTGACGAAGGACGCGGCGAAAGCGGCCGCCTGCGCCGTGTCGGGGCTGAACCACAGGTCGAACAGGCGCGCGAAGTAAGGGCTGAGCGAGCCTTCGCCGACCACGCCGCCGAGGATGGCGACCGCGTTCAGGCCGATCTGCACGACAGTGAAATAGTGGCCCGGCTGTTCCTGCACCCGCAGCACGCGCTCGGCCCGCACGTCGCCTTCGTCGGCCATCTGGCGCAAGCGCAGGCGGCGCGAGGCGGCCAGCGTGATCTCGGCCAGCGAGAAGAAGGCGCTCAGGGCAATGAGCGCGACGATGAGGAGCAGGCTTTGGGTGAGGGTCATGACGGTCGCAGGAGCCGCCAATGGTGCCACGGCGGGCGCCCGCCGCCGCGACGCTTCCCTTACTGCATGAATCCGATGCGGCTGCGGCCGGCGGCGCCGCGCGGGAGGTCGTCCACCTGCACGTCCTCGCGGTGCGCCAGGCGCGCATTGCCGAAGCCGGTCATCAGCGCGCGGCGCATCTCACGCGGCGCCACGGCGGCCAGGTGGTCGAGCACGTCATCGTTCGGCTCCGGCGACACCAGGCGGCCCCAGTCGTGGTCGGCGCGGATCGACGTATAGAGCTGCCGCGCGATCTGCCGCGCCGCCTCGTGCGACGGCGCCTCGACCTCGAACACGTTCATCCGGTTGAGGATGGGTTCGGGGATGCCGCGTGCATCGTTGGCGGTGGTGATCCAGATGACCTGGCTGGCGTCGATCGGCACCTCGGCGAACTCGTCGACGAAGGCATGCGCGGTGTCGTGCTCCAGCAGGCCGTAGAGCGCGCCGAGCGGGTCGTACTGGGCGTCGGCGCCGGCCTTGTCGATCTCGTCGATCACCATCACGGGATTGGCGTACTGGCCATCGACCAGCGCCTCGAAGACCTTGCCCGGCTTGGCGCCCTTCCATTGCGACGAGGCGCCCGACAGCAGCCAGCCGGCCGTCATCGAGCTCATCGGCACCAGCGACATGCCGGTGCCGAGCAGGTCGGCCAGCTTCTTGGCGAAATGGGTCTTGCCGATGCCGGGCGGGCCGAGCAGCAGGATGGGCGTCACCTCGAGCCCATCGCGGCTGTCCTGTGCCAGTGCGACGTGGCGGCGCACGTCGTCGAGCACGTCGGCGAAATTGGGGAGCTGGGCGTACAGCGAGGCCATGTCCGGCACGCCGCTGGGCTTGACCTGGAAGCGGTCGGGGCCGCGTTCGAGCATGCGCTCGTAGGTACTGCGGAGATGCTCGTGATCGCGGTCGGGGAGCTTCGCGAGCTTGCGTTCGACGTCGTGCGGCTGGAACACGCTGCGCAGCTGCGCCACGGGCAACTGGAACGATGATGACGACGAAGCAGGGACCAGGTCGTGGGACGAGCGGGAATCCATGAACACCTCCAGTGACGTACTGTCAAACACAGCATAAGCCGTGCCGGACACCATCGGATGTGGATGTTTTCGCGCTTTCCCGTGTTCGCGACAGCCGTGCGGCGTGTCAGACGGGCGCGTTGATCACCTGCTGCAGCTCGCCGGACTCGTACATCTCCATCATGATGTCCGAGCCGCCGACGAATTCGCCCTTGACGTAGAGCTGCGGGATCGTCGGCCAGTTGCTGTATTCCTTGATGCCCTGGCGGATCTCCTGATCGTCCAACACGTTGACGGTCTTGAGCGCCTTGGTGTCGACGCCGACCGCCTTGAGGATCTGGATCGCGCGGCCGGAAAAGCCGCACATGGGGAAGCTGGCGTTGCCCTTCATGAAGAGCACGATGTCGTTGGTCTTGACGAGGTCGTCGATGCGTTGCTGAGCGTCGGGCATGGTGGGGACTCCTGGATTGGGCTGAGAGGGATTATTTCACTGCAGCGGGTTCTCCGCCGACGATGGGTATCAAGCCCCGGCGCGCCGTGCGCCCGAGCAGCGTTCGATGCCAGCCAGGTCGGGGCGCGACTGCACGGCATCGAAGCCGGCCGCGGCCAGCAGGGCACGCACTGCGGCCGCCTGGTCGTGGCCGTGCTCCAGCAGCAGCCAGCCGCCGGGCGCGAGGTGGGCCGGCGCGTCGGCGACGATGCGGCGGATGTCGTCGAGGCCGTCGGCACCGGACACCAGCGCCGAACTCGGCTCGTGCGCCAGCGCCGGCAGGTGCGGATCGCCGGCGGCGATGTAGGGCGGGTTGGAGACGATCAGGTCGTAGCCTGATGCGGCGCCCGCCAGCCAGTCGGCCTGGGCGAAACGCACCGTCAGGCCCAGTCGCCGGGCGTTGCCGCGCGCCACGGTCAGTGCCTCGGCACTGGCGTCGACCGCGTCGACCACCGCATCGGACCGCGCATGCTGCAGCGCCAGGGCGATCGCGCCGCTGCCGGTGCCCAGGTCGAGCACCGCCGGGCGGTCGTGGCCCTGCACCGCTTCCAGTGCCCAGTCGACCAGCGTCTCGGTGTCGGGCCGCGGCACCAGCACGCGGGCATCGACCTGCAGCGGCAGGCCGTGGAACTCCTTTTCGCCCAGCAGGTAGGCCACCGGCTCGCCCGCCTGGCGTCGTGCGCACAGCGCCGCCACGGCCCGCCACGTGGCGGCCGGCAGGGCATCGCCGTCGTGCGCCAGCAGCCAGGCACGCTCATGCACCGGCCGCGCCAGCGCGTGCAGCAGCAACAGTTGGGCGTCGAGCCGGTCGATGCCCAGTGCCGCGATGGCGTGCAGGGCCTGCGCCACTGTGGTCGGCGCGACTTCGTCGATGGGAACGTCCGCGTCCGTCATGCCGGCAGGCT
>CALRYR010000584.1:0-3173 GCA_943372425.1 Variovorax sp. YR752
GTGGCCGTTCGTGGTGTCCCAGGCCACCAACTGCGATTCGAGCGCGCTGAACTGGCCGACGTAGTTGAAGGTCGTTGCGGCGCCGGTGCCCGCGACCTTGACGGCGAAGAGGTGCGAGCGGTCGGCCATCGCGTCGCCGCCGTCCTTGCTGTTGCTGTTCGATCCCGTGAGGTAGAGCGTGTCGCCGATGCGCGTCCCGGCTTCGAGGTCGAGTTCCTTCTTCAGCTTCGGGCCGTTCAGCTCGTAGCTCCATTCGAGGACGGCGGCACCGCCTGCGCGTGGGTAGACGCGCAGCACGTTGGCCTCGTCGTCGGCTACCAGCATGAAGTCGTCCGGCAGGGCGAAAGCCGTCGAGGCGTCCGACGAGCCTTCGGTGGTGCCCGCGTTGGGCTTGAAGGTCTGCGACGACACCAGTTGCGGCAGCGCTGGCGTGTCTGGCGTCGGCGTTGCGGGTGGCTGCGTGGCGACCGGTTGGGTGGACACGGGTGCCGGGCCGGCGTTGGCGTTGTCGCCCCCGCCGCCGCAGGCCGACAACATCAGCGCCAGGGCACTGGCGATCAGCAGACGTTGGAAGGGTGGGGCGACAGCGTGGCGATGCAGGGAAATCATGAATGCGCAGTGGATGGACGAAACCGCGCATGCTGGTCAACCGGTGTGACAACACCGTGAAAGGCTTGTAGATCGAAAGCCTACATTTTCGACAGGCCGTTCGCCGTCAAGGCACGCGCAGCATTTTCGGCACGCGGTAGCGTTCGCCGTCGTAGCGCAGCACCACCGTGCCGTAGTGCGCTGGCTGCGCCTGCTCGGCGCAGCTGCCGTCTTCCTGCATCTGCCCGCGGCTCTGGACGACCGTGCGTGCGAGCACCAGGTCGGCGAAGGTGCCGTTGCGGTTCGGCCGCGTGGAGAGCATCGAGCGCAGCTGCCGGAAGCGGCCGGTGCAGTCGGCGTTCCATTCGCCGCTCTCGTTGTCGAGTTCGAGCTCCTGCATCACCTCGCGCAGCTTGCCGCCCTGCATGACGTACAGGCGCAGCGTCTCGCTCGCGAAGGTGTCGCCGCGGGTCGTGCCGCGGTAGCGCACCCGCAGGCCGAAGGCGCGCGCGTCTGGCGCCAGCGTGTAGCGGCCGGTGTCGACCAGGATCTCCTGGATGGCGACCGCTTCCTCGTCGAGCGCCTCGGCCTGGAACAGCCGGGCGATGACCGAGTCGCGGTCGGTGTTGCCGTTGTCGGGTCGCTGCACCAGCAACACATCGAGGTCGTAGACCTTCGCCGCGCTCGGATCGCTGGACGGGCGCGGCAAGGGCAGCACGACGACGATGCGGCCGAGCGCGCCCGGCCACGGCTTGCAGGCCGCCAGTCGCTCGTCGAGCAGCCGGTCGGGATGCAGCCTTGCATGCATGCGTTCGGCCAGGCCGCTTTCGCAGGCAGCCTGCGCGGCGCTCGCCAGGAGCAACAGCCCGAACCAGACGAGGGCGCGGCGAAGGAACGATGCAGCGCTCATGCGCGGGTGGTGGACATCGAAGCCGCGATCGGTGCCGCGGGAAGCCATCGGCTGGCTGCGGCTTCGAATCGCGGCAGATCGCCACTCGCCGCCAGCAGCAGCGCAGGTGCCTCGTCCGAGGGCTGTCCGCGCAGCAGGCCGGCGCTCGTCAGCAGCCGGCGCGTCTGCTGCGCAACCGGCGCGCCGGTGTCGAGCAGGCGCACGTCGGCGCCGACCAGGCGCTGGAACACGTCCGACACCAGCGGATAGTGGGTGCAGCCGAGCACCAGCGTGTCGATTTCGCCGGGGTCGTTGCCGAAGGTGCCGGCCTCGGCGACGTATTGCGCGCAGAGCGCTGCGATGCGTGCGTCGTCGCTTGCCTCGATGGCGCGCGCCAGTCCGTCGCAAGGCACAAGGTGGAAGCGCGTCTGCGCCACGAGCGCTGCGTGCAAGGCTGCGAACTTGGCGCTGGCCAAGGTGCCGCGGGTGGCCAGCACCGCGACATGCCGCGTGCGGCTCGCTGCCACGGCGGGCTTCAGTGCGGGTTCGACACCGACCACGGTGAGGGAAGGACGTTCGGCCCGAAGAAGATGAATCGCGGCCGCCGTCGCCGTGTTGCAGGCGACGACCAGCGCCTTGATGCCGTGCTGCGCGACCAGGCCGGACGCTACGGCGCGCGTCCGCTCGATCACGTAGGCCTCATCGCGCTCGCCGTAGGGCGCATGCGCGGTGTCGGCGAAGTAGACGAAGCGTTCGTGCGGCAGCTCGGCCTGCAGCGCGCGCAGCACGCTCAGCCCACCGATGCCGCTGTCGAACACGCCGATCGGGTGATCGCCGTTCGATGCCACGAGGGCCGGGTCGATCGCCTGCCGCTTCAACTCAAGCCGCGGCGACCGCGATGGTCTTGAACTCGCCCGAGGCGATGCGCTTCTGCCACTCGGCCGGGCCGGTGATGTGGGCGCTGGTGCCGCCCGCATCGACCGCCACGGTCACGGGCATGTCGACCACGTCGAACTCGTAGATGGCTTCCATGCCGAGGTCTGCGAAGCCCACCACCTTGGCGGTCTTGATCGCCTTGCTGACCAGGTAGGCGGCGCCGCCCACGGCCATGAGGTACGCGCTCTGGTGCTTCTTGATGGCCTCGATCGCGACCGGGCCGCGCTCGGCCTTGCCGATCATCGCGATCAGGCCGGTCTGCGCCAGCATCATCTCGGTGAAGCCGTCCATGCGGGTGGCGGTGGTCGGGCCGGCGGGGCCCACGGCCTCGTCGCCCACCGGGTCGACCGGGCCGACGTAATAGATGACGCGGTTCGTGAAGTCCACCGGCAGCTTCTCGCCCTTGGCGAGCATGTCGGCGATGCGCTTGTGCGCGGCGTCGCGGCCGGTGAGCATCTTGCCGTTGAGCAGCAGGGTGTCGCCCGGCTTCCAACTGGCGACTTCGGCCGGCGTGAGCGCGTCGAGGTCCACCTTCTTGCTCTTCTTGTAGTCGGGCTTCCAGTCGACGTCGGGCCACAGGTCGAGCGAGGGCGGCGTGAGGTAGACCGCACCGCTGCCGTCCATCGTGAAGTGCGCATGGCGGGTGGCCGCGCAGTTCGGGATCATCGCAACCGGCTTGCTGGCCGCGTGCGTCGGGTACATCTGGATCTTCACGTCGAGCACGGTCGCCAGGCCGCCCAGGCCCTGCGCGCCGATGCCC
>CALRYR010000585.1:0-3171 GCA_943372425.1 Variovorax sp. YR752
GCGGCGCTGGCAGGGCGCGCGTGCCCGCTTCGATGCGCCGCCGGAAGAGGGCGTCGACATGCTCTGGGCCAACATGGCCCTGCACATGGCGGCCGATCCGCAGGCGTTGATCTCGACCTGGCACCGGCACCTCGCGACCGACGGCTTCCTGATGTTCTCCTGCCTCGGGCCGGACACGCTGTCCGAACTGCGCGCGCTGTACGCCCGCCTCGGCTGGCCGCCGGCCTGCCACCAGTTCACCGACATGCACGACTGGGGCGACATGCTGGTGGGCGCCGGCTTCGCCGAACCCATCATGGACATGGAGCGCATCGTGCTGACCTGGGCCACGCCCGAAGCCGCGCTGGCCGAACTCCGCGGCCTCGGGCGCAACCTGCACCCCGGGCGCTTCCCCGGCCTGCGCGGGCGGCACTGGCAGCGCGAGCTCCACGCGGCGCTTGCGGCCTCGGCCACACCGCCTGAACCGGGCAGCCCGCCGCGCATCTCGATGACCTTCGAGATCATCTACGGCCATGCCTTCAAGCCGCCGCCGCGGGTCGCGCTGTCCGGCGAAAGTGCGGTTTCGCTGCGCCAGATGCGCGAAATGCTGCAACGTGGGCGACCTTGATCCAGGTCAACGCCGGCAACTCACCCGCTACAATCCGCCGCTGCGTGAACTCCCGGGGCTTTTCCCGCGATCGGCACCTGTCGGACCCCGGTTGATCGGGTTCGGCGTGTGTCGTTGAACCGATCTGCCGAACTCGTCCTGTGTCGAATTTCGTGTTTCGTTTTGCCACCGTGTCAGGCCAGAACATCCACTGGTTCCTGAAGCGCAACTGCTCGGTCACGCCGAGCCAGTTGGGGTGGCTCTACGCCTCGCTGTGCGTGGTCTCGCTCGGCATCGGCACGGTGTTCTGGTTGCACGGCGCACCGATGGTGCTGCCGTTCGCCTGGATCGAGCTCGTGGCGGTTGGCTTCGCCTTCGTGCTGTATGCCCGGCATGCGACCGACGGAGAGCGGATCGCATTGCAGGGTGGGCGGCTGGTGGTCGAGCTGGAAAACGGCGGGCACTATGAACGCACGGAATTTTTGCCGCACCAGGTGCGGATCGAGCCTCAGGCCAGCGACCGGTCGCTGATCGAGGTGTCGGGGCAGGGTCGGTCGGTCAAGGTGGGGCGCTATGTGCGCCCCGAATTGCGGGCGGCGCTGGCACGGGAGATTCGGATGGCATTGCGTGGCGCCTGAAAGGCCACGGGCCAGCGAGGCAGACCGCTGGGGTTCAACGGACATTGAAGAAGTACACACGATGAAGAGCAATTGGCGCACGAAGTTCAAGCCCGCACAGGTGTTGCTGGCAGCCGGCACAGCCTTCAGCGGCATGGCCCATGCCGTTCAGGATCTGGCCGGTGGCCCGACGGTGCGCCAGCTCAACATGCCGATCGGCGTGACCAAGATCGCACAGGAGCAGCACTTCCTGCACACGGTCATGATGATCCTGTGCACCGTGATCTTCATCGCCGTGTTCGCGGTGATGTTCTATTCGATCTGGAAGCACCGCAAGTCGGTCGGCCACAAGGCAGCCAACTTCCATGAGTCGGTGGTGGTCGAGGTCATCTGGACCATCGTGCCCTTCCTCATCGTCATCCTGATGGCGCTGCCGGCCACCAAGGTGCTGGTTGCCCAGAAGGACACCACCAACGCCGACCTCACCGTCAAGGCCACCGGCTACCAGTGGAAGTGGGGCTACGACTACATCAAGGGCGAAGGCGAGGGCCTGGGCTTTATCTCGACGCTCGACAGCTCGCACCGCGCCATGTCCGACGCCGGTGCCAAGGGCGAGATTCCGGTCGACTACCTGTTCAAGGTCGACAATCCGCTGGTCGTGCCGGTCGACAAGAAGATCCGCGTGATCACCACTGCCAACGACGTGATCCACGCCTTCGCCGTACCGCAGTTCGGCATCAAGCAGGACGCCATCCCAGGCTTCGTGCGCGACACCTGGTTCCGCGCCGAGAAGGTGGGCGACTACTACGGCCAGTGCCAGGAACTGTGCGGCAAGGAACACGCCTACATGCCGATCCACGTGAAGGTGGTCTCGGCCGCCGACTACACGGCCTGGGTCGACACCAAGCGCAAGGAAGCCGCTGCCAAGCTGGACGACCCGAACAAGGTCTGGGCGCTGCCTGAGATCATGGCCCGCGGCGAGAAGGTCTACGCCGCCAACTGCGCCGCCTGCCACCAGGCCAACGGCAAGGGCGCCGGCCCGATCAAGCCGCTCGACGGCTCGGCCAAGGTGCTCGACGCCAACCACGCCATCCAGATCGACGTACTGCTCAAGGGCCAGAACAACGGGGCGATGCCGTCCTGGAAGCAACTGAGCGACACCGACCTCGCCGCCGTGGCGAGCTTCACGAAGAACAGCTGGTCGAACAAGACGGGCCAGATCGTGCAGCCGGCCGAGGTGAAGGCCGAACGGGCCAAGCTGTAAAAGAGGCCGCAGGCCCCGCGACGAAGACATTCCAAGGAACATCGACATGAGTGCAGTCCTCGACCCCCACGGTCACGCCCACCCGGACCAGGATGGCCACGCGCACGACGACCATCACCACGCGCCGACCGGCTGGCGTCGCTGGCTCTTCGCGACCAACCACAAGGACATCGGCACGCTGTACCTGCTGTTCTCGTTCACCATGCTGATGGTGGGCGGGGTGCTGGCGCTGCTGATCCGCGCCGAGCTGTTCCAGCCCGGCCTGCAACTCGTGAACCCCGAGCTGTTCAACCAGTTCACCACCATGCACGGGCTGATCATGGTGTTCGGCGCGATCATGCCGGCCTTCGTGGGCTTCGCGAACTGGATGATTCCGCTGCAGATCGGAGCCTCCGACATGGCGTTCGCCCGCATGAACAACTTCAGCTTCTGGCTGATGATTCCTGCCGCGCTGATGTTGGTGTCGTCGTTCTTCATGCCCGGTGGCGCCCCCGCCGCTGGCTGGACGCTGTACGCACCGCTGACGCTGCAGATGGGCCCTTCGATGGATGCCGGCATCTTCGCCATGCACATCCTGGGCGCATCGTCGATCATGGGTTCGATCAACATCATCGTGACCATCCTGAACATGCGAGCGCCCGGCATGACGCTGATGAAAATGCCCATGTTCTGCTGGACCTGGCTCATCACCGCCTATTTGTTGA
>CALRYR010000586.1:0-3171 GCA_943372425.1 Variovorax sp. YR752
GACGGCCGCCATCTTCCTCAACCTGACGCCGATGTTCGCGGCGTTGCTGTCGGCCCTGTTCCTGGGCGAGATGCCGCACGCATACCACGGTGTGGCGTTCGCGCTGATCGTGGGCGGCATCGTGCTGTCGTCGGTGCGCGGTCGGACAGCGACCGGGCGGTAGATTTCCTTCGCAGACATCGCCGCTTTGTTGCGAGGAGCGCACAGAAAGTGCGGCCGGTACTGGTCCATGCAGACCAGTCGACGTGCCAATTTCACGGCCCACGCCCGGGAACGTTGAGAAACTTTTGTTACGAGAAATACACTTTTTGAAGAGGAGTCCCTCGACCCATCAACGACCCAGGAAATTCCGATGTTCTACGCACTGCTCCGAACGGCCTTGCCGCTTTGCCTCGCGACCGCACTGGCCGCTTGCGGCGGCGGCGGATCCGACAGCGACGCGACCACGCCGACCACCACCGCACCGACCACAGCGCCAACAACGGCCTCGAGCACCATGGATGCCAGCGGCGGCACCCTGGTCGGCCCGGGTGGCGTGACCATCGTGGTGCCGGCGGGCGCGCTGTCCTCGGCCACCAAGATCACCATCACCGAGAGCAGCGCTGGCGCGCCGGCCAGCCTGCCGCAGGGCAGCAGCTTGGCGGTGGCACAGAGCAAGGTCTACGAACTGACGCCGCATGATGTCACCTTCGCGCAGCCGGTGACCATCCGCATCCCGATCGACACCACCAAGGGCACGCCGCGCGTCTATGTGTCGGACCTGACCACCGGGTGGTATCCGCAGAACAGCACGGCCGGCAGCGGGTACGTGGAAATCCAACGCACCGGTTTCTCGTGGATCTACACCGTCATCCCCCTGGACCAGGCGTCGCCGGAAGACGGCCTGCTCCTTCTTATGGGCATCGCCGCTCTGGACATCGAGTCCGCCAGCAGCATGAAACTCCCACGTGCCGACGGCAGCGCTCAAGGCGCGCTTGACGACGTGAAATACAGCCCGACCGTCGTTCAGATGGAGACCTTCCAGGGCCAGGCTGCCAGCGCCGCCTTCAAGGCGTCCACAGAATACATCTCCGGTGCCTCCTATCCCCATTGCCAGGCAAGCCAGATGGCGCTGGACATTCTGGCCGCGGGCATCTGGGTGAATGTGGACCAGTTTGCGGCGGCCTCCAAGACCCAGCAAAGAATCCCGGGGTTCATCAGTACCACCCGCGACACATCCCTCTTCAACGTGAGCTTCACGCCGACCCTGCTCGGCACCTTCGACATGCGCGTGCGCACCGTGTGCGACAACGCGGCCGACATGAAGGCCATCGATCCGAGGCTGGCCGATGCCACCTGGAAGATCCGCATGAAGGTCAGCCCCTCGTATGCCGTGGGCGGCACGGTCAGCGGCCTGCCCACCGGCAGCAGCGTCAAGGTGGCGCTCAACGGCGGCACGGCGCAGACCGTGTCGGCCAATGGCACCTTCACCCTGTCCACGCGACTGGGCAATGGCGCCAGCTACGCCATCACCACCAGCGACGCGACGGCCGGCTACACCTGCGCGCTGGCCAACGCGAGCGGCACCATCGCCGCCGCCGACGTCTCCGACGTGGCAGTGACCTGCGTGCCCACGCCCTACAGCCTGAGCGGCAATGTCACGGGCCTGCCCCAGGGCGGGTCGGTCACGCTGCTGCTCAACGGTGCCGATGGCCGGACGGTGAGCAACCCCAGCGGCGACGACTTCGACTTCCTGCCCTTCACCCTGGCGACCCTGGTCGTGCCCGGCCAGAACTACGAGGTGACCGTCGGCACGGTCAGCCCCTCGGGCTATGCCTGCAGCGTCAGCGGCGGCACCGGCACGATGCCGTCCAACGCCGTGGACGGCATCGTGGTCAATTGCACCCCCGCCGGCCCGTTCACCCTGGGTGGCACCGCCAGCGGGCTCGACGCGGGCGGGCCGTACCCGAGCGTCGTCCTGATGCTGAACGGCGACTCGTCCAACACCACCGCCGTGCCGCTGACCGGTAACGGTGCCTACAGCCTGGGCTCGGTGGCCGGCGGCTCGGCGTACTACGTCAGCTTGGACACCACGGGTACCGCCTACGACTGCACCTTGGTCAACCGCAGCGGAGGCGCGACGGCGAACGTGAGTAACATCGACGTGAACTGCCGATGACGCGACAGGCGACGCGCTGAGCCCCCACCTGCGGCCTGGCGCTTCCTACAATTCCGTGCATGCATCCGCCTCGTGTCCTGATCGTCGATGACCATGCCATGTTCCGCACCGGGCTGGCGCTGGTGATCCGGGCCGCGCTGCCCGATGCCACGGTGCATGAAGTCGGCGCGCTCGAAGAGGCCATGGCGCTGGAGACGGATGCAGTGGATGTCGTGCTGCTCGACGTCCAGTTGCAGGGCATCAACGGTCTGGCCGGCATCGCGCCGATGCGCCGCCGCTGGCCGGGCGCGCGGCTGCTGGTGGTGTCATCGCATACCGACGCACACAGCGTGCGTGAAGCGCAGGCACGCGGCGCCGACGGCTTCATCGCGAAGACCGAATCCGCCGCGAAGATCGTCGAGGCGATCCGGCTCGCGTTGTCGGGCGCGCAGGTCGTGCATCCGTCGGCCTCGACACCGACGTCTCGCAGCCTCACGCCACGGCAGTGCGAGGTGATCGAGCTCATGCACCAGGGGCTGCCCAACAAGACCATCGCACGGCGGCTCGACCTGTCGGAGAACACGGTACGCCGCCATGTGCAGGACATCCTTGCGTTCTTCGACGTGGGCAGCCGGACCGAGGCCGTGTTCGTCGCGCGGCAACGCGGCCTGGTCTACTGATGATCGACCTGCGCACGCTGCTGCGGCTGGACGAGCCGCGCCTGCTGGCGCAGCAGGTGCGGCTCGTGATCGACAACATCCGCGGCACGACCTGGGTCGGGTTGCTGATGGTCGTGCTGGTGCGGCTGGCCCTGGCCCCCGCCGCCAGCGCCTCGGCGCTCAACCTGTGGTGCCTGGTGCAGTTCGCCATTGCCGCCAACATCCACCAGATGGTCGTCCAGCACGACCGCTGGACGCCGATGACGGACGCCCAGGCCCGGCGCATGACCGGAGAACTGCTGCTCGGCAGCATGGTGGGTGCCATGAACTGGGGGGTCCTGCTCTGGGCGATGCGACCCGATGCGGACGCGGCCC
>CALRYR010000587.1:0-3170 GCA_943372425.1 Variovorax sp. YR752
CACGGCGGGCCTGGCGAAGATCGAGGTGACCTCCTTCGTGTCGCCGCAGGCCATCCCCGCGCTGCGCGATGCCGAGATCGTGCTGCGCGAGATCCGCCGCGCGCCGGGCGTCGTCTACACCTGCCTCGTGCCCAACCTGCGCGGCGCCGAACGCGCCATCGAGGCCTGGGCCGATGAACTGAACCTGGTGATGTCGTGCAGCGAGACCCACAACCTCGCCAACCTGCGCATGACGCGCGAGCAGTCCTTCGCCGCGCTGACCGCCGTGATGGCGTTGGCGCAGCAGGCGCAGGTGCCCATCAACGTGTCGCTGTCGTGCGCCTTCGGTTGTCCGATGGAAGGGGACGTGCCGCCCGACGTGGTGCTCGACTGGGCGGCGCGCTTCGTCGCGCTCGGTGCGCGCGGCATCACGCTGTGCGACACCACGGGCATGGCCTTCCCGACCCAGGTCGCGGCATTGACGCGCGGCTTCCGTGAACGCTTCGGCCGCACCGAACTGACCCTGCATTTCCACAACACGCGCGGCATGGGCCTGGCCAATGTGCTGGCGTCCATCGACGCCGGCGCGGACCGCTTCGACGCCTCGCTCGGCGGCCTGGGCGGTTGCCCGTATGCGCCCGGCGCCAGCGGCAACGTGTGCACCGAAGAGATCGTGCATGCGCTCGAACTGATGGATTTCGACACCGGCTGCGACCTCGCGGTGCTGCTCGAAGCCGCACGGCGTTTGCCCGCGCTCATCGGCCACGACACGCCCAGCCAGATCGCCAAGGCCGGTCGCCGCCTCGACCTGCATGCGCCGCCGCCTGATTTCGAGACTTGGCGCGCGCGTGCTGTGGCGCGCGGTTGACCGACCGAATCCCCTGACCCCATACCTATAGCCACGGAGACTTCCTCATGCGTTCCCTTCCTTTCACTCGCCGTCACACGCTCGCGGCCTCTGCCGCGCTGCTCGCCGCAGTCGCGCTCGGCGCATCGGCCCAGTCGGGCAACTACCCGAGCCGTCCGGTCACGCTGCTGGTGCCGACGGCGGCCGGTGGCACCACCGACATCTCGGCGCGCATGCTCGGCGTACCGCTCGGCACGGTGCTCGGCCAGCCGGTGGTGGTCGACAACCGCGGCGGCGGCAACGGCGCCATCGCGGCCATCGCCGTCAAGCGGGCCGAGGCCGACGGCTACACGCTGCTCATGCAGTACTCCGGTTACCACGTCATCACGCCCCTGGTCAGCAAGCAGACGCCGCAGTGGGGCCCGCAGGACCTGACGGCCGTGGCCAATGTCATCTCCGCGCCGCAGATCGTGGTGGTGCGCGCCGACCTGCCGTACAAGACCATGGCCGAATTCATCGCCTACGCCAAGGCCAACCCGGGCAAGGTCAACTACGCCTCGTCGGGCAACGGCTCGCTGCAGCACGCGACCGGCGCGATGCTCGAGCAGCAGGCGGGCATCCGCATGACGCACATCCCGTACAAGGGCACCGGTCCGGCGCTGCAGGACCTGCTGGCCGGCCAGGTCGACATCACCTTCGGCACCGCGCCGCCCTTCATCCCGCACATCCACAGCGGCAAGCTGCGGGTGCTTGCGACCACCGGCAAGGCGCGGCTGCCCAGCCTGCCCGATGTGCCGACGACCGCGGAGGCTGGTCTGCCGAAGCTCGATGCGACGTCCTGGTTCGCCGTCTATGCGCCCGCCAAGACGCCGAAGCCGATCGTCGACAAGCTGTCGGCCGACATCGCCAAGGTGATCGCGACGCCGGCCTTCCAGAAGAAGGCCGAGGAGCAGGGCGCCACGGCCGACTACCAGACGCCGGCACAGCTCGATGCGAAGGTGAAGAAGGAGTCGGAAGACTGGGCCGCTGTTGTCAAGGCCGCGAAGATCGAGGCGGACTGACCCGCCGCGCGTGAGCTAGTTATCGCCCAGGAACCCGCCGCTCTGGTGGGCCCACAGCCGCGCATAGAGCCCGCCCTTGGCCAGCAGCGTCTGGTGGTCGCCTTCTTCCACCACCTTGCCCTCGTCGAGCACGATGAGCCGGTCCATCGCCGCGATGGTCGACAGGCGGTGGGCGATGGCGATCACGGTCTTGCCTTCCATCAGGCGGTAGAGGCTGGCCTGGATGGCGGCCTCGACCTCGGAGTCGAGTGCGCTGGTCGCCTCGTCGAGCAGCAGGATGGGCGCGTCCTTGAGCATCACGCGCGCGATGGCGATGCGCTGGCGCTGGCCGCCGGACAGCTTCACGCCACGCTCGCCGACATGCGCCTCGTAGCCCGTGCGGCCCTTGGCGTCGCCGAGCGTGCCGATGAAGTCGTGCGCCTCGGCGCGCTCGGCAGCGGCGCGGATCGCGTCATCGCCCGCGTCGGGTCGGCCGTACGCGATGTTGTCGGCCACCGAGCGGTGCAGCAGCGAGGTGTCCTGCGTGACCATGCCGATGTGTTCGCGCAGCGAATCCTGCGTCACCTGCGCGATGTCCTGCCCGTCGATCAGGATGCGGCCGCCGTCCAGGTCGTGGAAGCGCAGCAGCAGGTTCACCAACGTCGACTTGCCCGCGCCCGAGCGGCCGACCAGGCCGATCTTCTCGCCGGGTCGCACCACCAGCGTCATGTCGTCGATGACGCGCGGGCGACCTTCGGCGTAGCGGAAGCTCGCATGCTCGAAACGCACCTCGCCATGCGGCACCTGCAACGTCTTCGCGGCCGGCGCGTCGACCACGCTGCGTGCGCGCGAGAGCGTCTTCATGCCGTCCTGCACCGTGCCGATGTTCTCGAACAGGCTGGTCATCTCCCACATGATCCAGTGCGACATGCCCTGCAGGCGCAGCGCCATCGCGGTCGCCGCGGCCACCGCGCCCACGCCGACGGCGCCCTGCGACCACAGCCACAGGCCCATGCCCGCCATGCCGGCGGTGAGGCCCATGCTCAGCATGTGGTTGGTGATCTCGAAGGCGCTCACCAGTCGCATCTGCGCCTGGCCGGTGGCCTGGAAGGTCTGCATGGCCGATCGCGCGAAGCCGGCCTCGCGCTGGGTGTGCGAGAAGAGCTTGACGGTGGCGATGTTGGTGTAGGCGTCGGTGATGCGGCCGGTCATCAGCGAACGCGCATCTGCCTGTTGCTTGCCGATGTGGCCCAGGCGCGGGACGAAGTACGCCAGCGACAGGATGTAAAGCAGCAGCCACAGCA
>CALRYR010000588.1:0-3154 GCA_943372425.1 Variovorax sp. YR752
TTCTCGGCGGGCGTCATGGCCGGCCAGTGCTGCACCTCGTCGAAGCTGCGGCCGCAGCCCTTGCATTCGTCGTCGCCCTGGCTGGTCGAGCAGATCGCGATGCAGGGCGTGTCAATGGTGGTCTGGTACCAGGCCAGCCAGGCGGCCCAGGCCTTGGCGGGGAAGCCGACCTCGTCGACCTCGTCCTCGTGGTGATACACCATGAGCGCGTACACCTCCGCCAGCGCGCGCAATTCGGGCGCCAGCGTGATGCCGTCGGGCGAAGGCTTCAGCGCGCGCCAGTGGTTGATGGCGGCCTCGATGTCGGTGATGTGGATGGCGGCCATGGGTCAGGAAAAACTGCGGAGCGGCATCATAGTGCGGCAAAGTCCCGGGCTGGTCCAAGGTTATGCATTGCTACGCTTTTGCAAGCGTCGAAGCCTTTGTCGACAAGGCCTTCGAGACCGTTTATCTGAACCCGCGGACATGTCCGGTTGCCAGCCCTGTGCGCAGGATGATCTAATCCGCGCACGAAGGGGAGTAGCTCCCGCCCGCCGTTCACGCTGCGGGTATCGCCAGGTCGTCAATACGAAGCACAACACTTCCGGCCTGTCGGGCATCGCCGTGCGCGTTGCCGAGCAAGACCTTCGATTTGAACCTTGCAGGTTTGATCGAAGCGTTTGCGCGGCCCGTTGACTCTGGTCTTTCATTCAGCCGCTTCGATCCGATCCGCTCGGCCCACATCGAAACGATTAGAGGACGCCATGGAAGCTTTTATGACCCCGGAATTCTGGGTCGCGGTCGGTCAGATCATCATGATCGACATTCTTTTGGGCGGCGACAACGCCGTCGTCATCGCGCTGGCCTGCCGCAAGCTGCCGCCCGCCCAACGCACCAAGGGCATCCTGTGGGGGACGGCCGGCGCCATCATCCTGCGCGTCATCCTGATCTTCTTTGCGCTCACGCTGCTGGCCATCCCGTTCCTGAAGATCGTCGGCGCCATCCTGCTGCTGTGGATCGGCGTGAAGCTGCTGGCACCGGACCATGACGACCCGCATGGCAACATCCAGGGCAGCGACAAGCTGTGGGCCGCCGTCAAGACCGTGATCGTGGCCGACCTGGTGATGAGCGTGGACAACGTGATCGCCATCGCCGGTGCCGCGCAAGGCGCCGGCGACGGCCACCAGATGCCGCTCGTGATCTTCGGCCTGCTGGTGAGCATCCCGATCATCGTCTGGGGCAGCCAGCTGGTCATCAAGCTGATGGACCGTTTCCCGATGATCATCACGCTGGGCGGCATGCTGCTGGGCTGGATCGCCGGCACGATGCTGATCTCCGACCCGGCCGTGGTTCGCCTCGATGCCTGGACCTGGGTGCCGAAGATCCCGCAGACCGACACCATCAAGTACGCCGCCGGCATCGCTGGTGCCCTGCTGGTGCTGGCCATCGGCAAGTGGGTTGCCTCGCGCCGTCCGAAGGCGCACGATGCGCCAGCCGTCTGATCTCTCGACCGAAGTCTCTGCCACTCTAACTACCTGAAGGAGCGCATCGTGGAAAAGATCATCCTGTACGTCGACGACGCCGCCTACGCCCGCGAGTTCCTCGCCAAGGCGCCGGCCGGCATGGTGGGCACCGGCGCCAAGCACTGGGTGCTGGTGGCCTGTGCCCCGCGCATGACCCACCGCATCAGCAAATGGGTGAGCCACAGCGCCCGCGAGAACTGGCGCGGCAAGTGGTTCGCCAAGACGCAGGACCAGGTGATGCCGCTGCTGCAGCGCCCGGGTGACGTGGTCACGCCGGTGCTGGCGCAGGGCTCGCTCACCGATCTCACGCAGCGCCTCAAGCAGGAGCACGGTGCCGCACGCGTCGTCGATGCGCGACGTCCCAAGCTCGGTGTCGACATGGAACCCGTGTCGCCCGACCAGAAGCCGGCCGGCCACACCGGCTGGGCCCTCCCGGGCGCGACCCTGGGCCTGGGCGCCCTGCTGGTGCTGGCGAACGAGCTGGCCGAATAGGTCGACGCATCGCAGTTGCAAGACGGCCGCCCTCGGGCGGCCGTTTCTTTTTGGCAGGCGGTCACGACGCTGGAGTATCCTGCCCGCCATGCGACTTCTCCTACGATGGCTCCTCAGCGCGGCGGCTCTGCTTGCCGTGACCTACCTCTACAGCGGCGTGCAGGTGAGCAGCTTCACCTCGGCGCTGATCGCGGCCGCGGTGATCGGGCTGCTCAACATGATCGTTCGGCCGGTGCTGGTGGTGCTGACGCTGCCGGTGACCATCGTGACCTTCGGCCTCTTCCTCTTCGTCATCAACGCGCTGATGTTCTGGGCCGCCTCGGGCCTGCTCGGCGGCTTCGTCGTGAAAGGCTTCGTCGCCGCGCTGATCGGCTCGCTGATCTACTCGCTGCTGCGCCTCATCATCGAAGCCGCGCTGGGCGGCTTCACGAAGCGCTGACGCTCTCTTCGCGGGCCAGCTGCCCGAGCGTCTCGTAGACGAAGCGCGGCGGCTGGATCTGCCAGCCGTGGCGCTCGCGGATGGCCATCACCGCACGCATCGCCAGCAGCGAATGGCCGCCCAGGTCGAAGAAGTTGTCGCGCAGGTCGACGGTGTCGATGCCCAGCAGCTCGCACCACACGTCGGCGATGGCGCGTTCGACCAATGTGCTCGGCATCGTGCGCTTGGTGGCAGCGGCGCCCGGGCGCAGGTCGACCTGCGGTGCCGGCAGGGCCTTGCGGTTGATCTTGCCGTTGGGCAGCAGCGGCAACGCGTCCAGCATCACGATGTGCTGCGGCAGCATGTATTCGGGCAGGTGGATGCGCAGGTGATCGCGCAGCACGGTCGGGTCGGGCGCCCGGCCGCGCGGCACGACGTAGGCCACCAGGCGCATGTCGTCCTCGCTTTGCGCGTGGGTGGCGACGACGGCTTCGGCCACCGCCGGATCGGCGTGCAGTGCCGCCTCGATCTCGCCCAGCTCGATGCGCAGGCCGCGCAGCTTCACCTGATGGTCGAGCCGGCCCAGGTGCTCCAGCCAGCCGTCGTGGCGCCAGCGGCCGAGGTCGCCGGTGCGGTAGTAGCGCGCGCCCGGCACCTGGCTGTCGAGGTCGGGCGGGAAGCGTTCGGCCGTGAGCTCATCACGGCGGTGGTAGCCCAGCGCCACGCCCGCGCCACCGATGCA
>CALRYR010000589.1:0-3150 GCA_943372425.1 Variovorax sp. YR752
GCGCTGCGCGATCACCTCACGCACGAGGAAATCGATGCGAACCGCGATGCGCTGGCGAAGTTTGTGGGGGTTCAGGTCTACGAGCAGGCTGGCGGCGCGGTGCGGCGCGACCTGTTCGCGGATGAGCAAAGCGGCATCTTTCTCACGGACGCGGCGCTGCTGGAGTCGCTGACGAATGACAGGCTCGTGCCGGTGGCTGAGCAGGTGCAGGCTGAAGGCTGGGGTTGGGTGGACGTGGCCCCGCGTGCCACCTACGCCGACCTGCACCAGTTCCAGCGCATGCGCAGCAAGCGGCGCGAGCCGAGCAAGGCCGAAGCCAAGCGCATCGCCAAGCTCGAAGCGCAGCAAGGCAAGCTGCAAGACCGCCTGGACGACGAGAACGAGGACATGACGGACGAACAGGCGCAGGCCGCGCAGGACGAGATGGATACGCTGGGCAACGAACTCGAAGCCATCGAGCGCACGTTGGTGGTCTATCCGCCCCGCACGATGGCGACGGCGGGGGCCGTGGTGTCGCTCGACCACATGGGCGGCGTGATCGTGCATCGCGGGCTGCTGCGCGAAGAGCAGGCCAAGACGCTGCGGCAGCAAGAGCGCGATGGGCACAGTGCGGGTGACGAAGCCGAAGGGGGCGGTGAACAGCAGGAAGCCAAACTCACCATTTCTGAGAGGCTAGTCAAGCGCCTGAGTGCCCATCGCACCGCTGCCCTTCAGGCGGAAGTTGCTCGACACCCGCAGGTGGCCTTGGTCGCCGTGGTGCATCGACTTGCATTGCGCGTCATCCATGACGCGCACTACGGTTCGCCCATCAACATCACCGCGAATCCGCAGGACCGGCTGGAGCAGTTCGCCCCGGACGTGGCCGAGGCACCGGCTGCGGCGGGCATGCGCCAGGTACGCGAGGCTTGGGCAGAGCGCCTGCCCAGCGACTCGGATGCGTTGTTCACCGAGTTGTTGGCGATGCCGCAGCAGGAACTGCTGTCGCTGCTCGCGGTGTGCGTGGGCTTCACGGTGACAGCCATTGCTTCGCGTGAGGACGAAGCCCCGGCTGTTGCGCTGGCGCAGGCCGTGGGACTGGACATGCATGCGTGGTGGACGCCGACCGCCGCAGGCTACTTCGATCACGTTTCCAAGGCCAAGGCACTGGAAGGGGTGCGGGACTTCGCGTCCGGTGAAGTGAACCGGCTCGGCAAACTCAAGAAGGCGCAGATCGCCAGCGAGGCCGAGCGGCTGGCTGCGGGTACAGGCTGGCTGCCCGCGATGTTCTGCGCCCAGGAAGCAGTGGCGGTTGACGTTGCAGGCGCTGAACCGCTTGCTGAGGGGCAGGCTGATGCCGAAGCCCAAGAGGACGCGCACGCAACGGCGTGATCCTCATGATTCCCCGGCCGCGAGGCCGGGGATCGAGAAATCGGCGCGACGCGCGCGGCAGGTCTGCCGCGCGCGTTTTGACTTCCGGAACACCCAGTTCTCGGCGCTCGAAGTGGCGCTCTACGCCGGCGTTCGCTGCAGTGGGTGGGGAATGCCCGCTGATCACGGGAGCATCGAACAACACTCATCGCCTGCAGTCCAGCGCGCCGATCGAGCCTTCGACAACCCCCACCCAGATACCCTGTGAACCACCAAGGCGTCAGCGAGATATTCTTTGAAGAGTCCTACACCGTGCCGGCGGACCAGACGGCAAAGTCGCTCTTCGCGCGGCTTCCTCACGGAAGCGGCTATGCGGAGCGACTGATCGAATGTCTTGCCACCGGCTACCTGGTGGCGGTGGTCGAATCCATTTGCATTCGTGAGATGCAGCAGCATGTCGATGCCACCACAGAAGTGGTGGTCGGCCGAACGGTCCGCATCGACCACCGAGGGCCAATCCCGCCGGGGTCGCCTCTGCGGCTGCGAGGATGGCTCGAACGGCTGGGAGATCGGAGCGCGACATTCCGCGTTCAAGCCCACGATGCGCACGAAATCGTCTGCGAGGCCACCGTCACGCTGGTGGTTGTGCAGCGGACACAGATGGAGTCGCGCATCGCGACAAAGGTTTTGGCACTCCAATGCCCTGGAAACTAGAAAAGCGGCGCTCCGTCACTTGCGGAGCGCGGGACACAACTCAACTTGCTGCGCTCGATGGTCTTGCGTTCCGTCCTGCATGAAGCGGGCAAACAGTCCGCCGTGACGGCGGTGGCTCACATAGGGCATTCCCATGCGCACTTCTTTCCACGCAGCAAATGCCGATTGGCTGGCCAGCGTCGATGCGGCGGGATCGTTCTTCCGGATCTCATTGCTCGGCCGACAAGGACCTGGACTGCGTCGGAAGCCGTGCCGGAACGCTGTTGCAGCGGTGAGGGTGTTGGGGCCATGCGTCCTTTCGGTGCAGGATCACACCCACAGCAGCCTTGTATGTCGTGAATCCTGGCGAAGGCACGGCGGCTCTGTGCGCCGCCTCGGGCTTGTTCGCCGCAACCGTCCAGCCCGACAAATTTCCCCGACCTACGGTCTTCCTCGCGAGGCAAATTTCTCGGGCCTCCCGGTCCTTCACTGCGTTGCGGCCCCTTCGCTTCGCTATGGGATGCGGCGCGCCCGGACCCTCACCCATCGGATCACGCCAAGGCCGCGATGGGCGCGACCTGGGTAACTTCAAAAGGACTTCATCATGGCCAACATCGGCACCTTCACCGCACAGAACGACAGCTACACCGGCACGGTTCGCACCCTGACGCTCAACGTCAAGGTCAAGATCGTGCCCAACAACAAAGAGAGCGAGAACGCTCCGGACTACCGCATCGTCGCCGGCAACTTCGAGATCGGCGCGGCGTGGAAGAAAGTGAGCAAATCGGATCGCCCCTACCTGTCGGCGACCCTGGATGACCCGTCGTTCCCGGCGACCATCTATGCCCGCCTGGTCGAAGGCGAGGACGGCGCGCACAACCTGATCTGGTCGCGCAGCAAGGGCGACTGAGCGTCGCCCTTGGCGCCCCGCCTCGGCGGGGCGCCTTTCCTCTGTTAGCCCGCTACTTCAACAGATCGAGCAGGCAGTCGGCGAATGGAGGCTGGATCTCGTTCCTCGGTTTTCGGATGTTGCCAAATAAGTAAACCCGTATCTGCGCCTGCTCACCAATCCGCTTTTGCGGCTTTGCGGTTCTACGGTTCAACGGCGAA
>CALRYR010000590.1:0-3134 GCA_943372425.1 Variovorax sp. YR752
TGGCGTTATTGGTTTTCGAGCATCGATCGGATCAGCGGGATCGTCACCGCGCGCTGGGTCTGCAGCGCATAGCCGTCGAGCTCGTCGAGCAGTTCCATGAGGCTGCCGAGGTCGCGGCTGAAACGGTGCAGCATGTAGTCGAGCACGTCGTCGCCCAGCAGCACGCCGCGCGCGTCGGCCGCCTTGCGCAGCACCGCGCGGCGCTCGGCTTCGCTCAGCAGCTGCAAGTGGAACACATGGCCCCAGCCGAGGCGGGTGCGCAGATCTTCCCGCAGCGCCAGGTCGGCCGGCGGCAGGGCACCGGCGGCCACCACGCCGCGCTGCAGCGTCTGCGCATTGACGAACCAGTTGAAGGCGGTGTGCTGCTGCACGGCGGTGTAGAGATGCACGTCGTCGAGCACCACGGCACCCCAGCGCTCGTCGAACTCCGGCGGCTCCAGCAGGCCGGCATGCAGCCAGCCCACCAC
Organism: Variovorax sp. YR752; assembly: GCA_943372425.1. Classification (GTDB taxonomy): domain Bacteria; phylum Pseudomonadota; class Gammaproteobacteria; order Burkholderiales; family Burkholderiaceae_C; genus Variovorax. The sequence continues at coordinate 468 of CALRYR010000590.1, forward strand.
GGCGCCCTGTTCGCGCAGGGCGCTGCGCACGCCTTCGAGCAGGTGCGTCTTGCCGCTGCCGCTCTCGCCCCAGAGGTAGGTGGGCACGGGGGAATGCAGCGTCGGCGCGTGCGCATCGCCCACCCACAGGCGCAGGTGGCGCAGGGCAGCCTCGTTCGGCCCGGCGAAGAAACCGGCCAGCGTGGGGCCGGTCGAAAGGCCGATGTCGAGCGCAAGCTGCTTCATGCCGGGAGCGAAGCGGGCGGCTGCCGTGGCACGGTGGACGCGAAAGTGGGGTTCATGGGACCGGGCGCGGACGGCCCTTAAAATCGTCTCGAATTCTATCGGCCCAGCCGTCTTGGCAACCGATACCTCCCGTTTTCCGCCCCTGCCCTCCCTGCCTGTCAAGCCCCGCCCGCCATGAACTCCTCCACGCCCACCCCGCTCAGCTACAAGGATGCCGGCGTCGACATCGACGCGGGTGACGCGCTGGTCGACCGCATCAAGCCCCTCGCCAAGAAGACGATGCGCGAGGGCGTGCTCGCCGGCATCGGCGGTTTCGGCGCCCTGTTCGAGGTGCCCAAGCGCTACAAGGAGCCGGTGCTGGTGAGCGGCACCGACGGCGTGGGCACCAAGCTCAAGCTGGCCTTCGAATGGAACATGCACGACACGGTCGGCATCGACCTGGTCGCCATGAGCGTGAATGACGTGCTGGTGCAGGGCGCCGAGCCGCTGTTCTTCCTCGACTACTTCGCCTGCGGCAAGCTCGACGTCGACACCGCCGCGGCAGTGGTCGGCGGTATCGCCCGCGGCTGCGAACTGTCCGGCTGTGCGCTGATCGGCGGCGAGACCGCCGAGATGCCCGGCATGTACCCCGCCGGCGAATACGACCTGGCGGGCTTCGCGGTAGGCGCCGTTGAAAAGTCGAAGATCCTCACCGGCCAGGGCGTGAAGCCCGGCGATGTGGTGCTGGGCCTGGCCTCGGCCGGCGTGCATTCGAACGGTTTCAGCCTGGTGCGCAAGGTGATCGAACGCGCCGGCGCCGACCTGCCGGCCACGCTCGACGGCAAGCCCTTCCGCGAAGCCGTGATGGAACCCACGCACCTCTACGTGAAGCCGGTGCTCGAGGCATTGACCAAGCACCCGATCAAGGCGCTGGCCCACATCACCGGCGGCGGCCTGCTGGAGAACATCCCGCGCGTGCTGCCCGAAGGCACCGCCGCCCACCTGAAGAAGGGCAGCTGGCCGCAGACCGAGCTGTTCGCCTGGCTGCAGAAGGTCGCCGGCATCGACGACATCGAGATGAACCGCACCTTCAACAACGGCATCGGCATGGTGGGCGTCATCGACGCGGCCGAAGCCGCGGCCTGTGCCGCCACGCTGCGCGCGGCCGGCGAGACGGTGCACGAGATCGGCGTCATCGCCGAGCGCGGCGCCGGTGCCGCGGTGGTCGTCGCCTGAGCACGCCTGCCAGCGTGAGCGCGCCCGTCGCCGCCCCCTCGCGTCCCGTGACGATCGCCAGCTATCTGCTGATCGCGGGCGCGTTGTTGCTGGTGATGTGGCAGGGCCTGCTGCCGGGCCTGCTGTGCGTGTGCATCGGCTTCCTGGCCACGCGCAGGCTCGCACGCGGCCTCGACGCCGTGATCCGGCGGCGCCGTGCCGCGCTGCAGCCGCCCTTCACCACGCCGCTGGCGCGGGCCATCGCGGCCACGCTCGTGATGCTGGCGCCACTGATGGTGATGGCGCTGGCCTTTTCGCAGGCGCGCGAATTCGTGCTCAACGCGCCCGACCAGTACAAGGAGCTGCTCGACTACATCGCTCGCACCGTGCTCGAGCTGCGCCTGAAGCTGCCGCCGGACATCGCGGTCTACTTTCCCGAAGGCGCGGCCGACGTGCAGCGCATGGTCGCGGGCTATCTGCGGGCGCAGGCCGGCATGCTGGCGCTCACGGGGCGCGCCTGGCTGGGTGGGCTGCTCTTCGCCTACGTCGGCCTGCTGGTCGGCGCCCTGGCGGGTGCCGGCATGGCGTCGGTCGGCGGCGGGCCGCTGACGGTGCAGCTGCGGCAGCGGGTCACGCTCTTCGGCCAGGCCTTCGGGCAGATCGTGGCGGCCCAGTTCTGGATCGCTGCGTTCAACGCGCTGCTGACTGCGATCTTCCTGCTGTTCATCCTCCCGCTGTGGGACCTGGGCCTGCCCTACACACCGGCCTTGATCACCCTCACCTTCGTGGCCGGCCTGGTGCCGATCGTCGGCAACCTGCTGTGCAACGCAGTCATCACGATGGTCGGGCTGTCGGTCTCGCCCATCGCGGCCATCGCCTGCCTGCTCTTCCTGATCCTGATCCACAAGGCGGAGTACGTGATCAACGCCAAGGTGGTGGGCAGCCGCACGCACATGGCCGTGTGGGAGCTGCTGGCCGTGATGTTCATGGCCGAGGCGGTGTTCGGGCCAGCCGGGCTGGTGGCGGCGCCGCTGTTCTACGCGTACCTCAAGAAAGAGCTGCAGGCCGCCCAATTGGTCTGATCGGTTTCCGCATGGACATCGTGCGGTCACTTTGCTATCGTATTGTGGACGGCGTACACAAACCCACCCAAGGAGACTCCATGCCCTCTTTCAATCCGTACCTGGTGTTCGACGGCACGACGGCGCAGGCCATGTCCTTCTACCAACGCGTGCTGGGCGGCAAGCT
>CALRYR010000591.1:0-3128 GCA_943372425.1 Variovorax sp. YR752
AAGCGCTTTCATGACGGTTCCGTTCGATGAGGGCGGCAATGGGCCGGATAGTGCCAGAAGCGGGGCTCGCTCACCACTGGCCACGGCCTTCATGCCCCAGAGATGGCACCGCCCGCTGCGAAAGCAAGTGTCGGCTCGTCCCCGGCACAGCGCTGGATCTCGACGGTCGAATGCATGATCTCCTCGTGCATCGAGAAGGTCGCACGCACCGCGGCCGCGTCGAGCGTCGGCGAATGGGTCACCACCGTCAGCGCGCACGAATAGGCGTTGCGGCCGACGCGCCAGACATGCAGGTCGGCCACGCGGGTGTGCGAGTCGGCCAAGCCATGCTCGACGCCTTCTCGGATTTCGTCGACCACCGGGTGGTCCATCTCGCGGTCGAGCAGCACGCGGCCGGTCTGCAACAGAAGGCCCTTGGCCCACACCGCCACCATCACGGCACCGACGATGCCCATCAGCGGATCGAGCCAGCGCCAGCCCATCAGCCAGCCGCCGACCAGCGCCGCGATCGCGAGCACCGAGGTGGCGGCATCGGCAATGACGTGGAGGTAGGCGGACTTCAGGTTGAGGTCTTCGCCATGCGAATGGCCGTGGCCATGGTCATGACTGTGTTCGTGCGCATGGCCATGGTCGTGCCCATGGTGCGCACCGCCCAACAGCCGGGCGCAGACGAGGTTCACCAGCAGCCCGATGACGGCCACCACGATCGCCTCGCGGTAGTGGATGGGCTCGGGCGACCAGAGCCGCTCCAGCGAGCCGAACACCATCAGCGCCGCGATGCCCAGCAGGAAGAGCGCACTGGCGAAGCCGGCCAGCACCTCGATCTTCCAGGTGCCGAAGGCGAAGCGCGGGTCGGCCGCATAGCGCCGCACCGCCGCATAGGCGAAGGCGCTCAGGCCGATCGCAAAGGCATGCGAGCTCATGTGCCAGCCGTCGGCCAGCAGCGCCATCGAGTTGAACCACCAGCCGGCACCGATCTCCAGCGCCATGGTGGCGGCGGTGATCCACATCACCAGGCGCGTGCTGCGCTCGGCGCCGTGGCTGTCGGTGTCGAAGCGGTGCTGGTGTTGCCAGGGGCTCAGGTCATGGGTGTGCATGGGGGTGCTTTCAGGTGCCGAACATGTCACCGTCGCGCGTGGGCGGCGCCACGCCGAGGTGGCGGTAGGCCGCCAGCGTGGCAATGCGCCCGCGCGGCGTGCGCTGCAGGTAGCCCTGCTGGATCAGGTAAGGCTCGATCACGTCCTCGATGGTGTCGCGCTCTTCGCCGATGCTGGCGGCGATGTTGTCCAGGCCAACCGGGCCACCGTCGAAGCGATGGATGACGGCCTCGAGCAGTTTGCGGTCCATCAGGTCGAAGCCCTGCGGGTCGACGTCGAGCATGGCGAGCGCCTTGTGGGCGATGTCTTCGGTGATGCGGCCGTCGCCCTTGACATCGGCGTAGTCGCGCACGCGGCGCAGCAGGCGGTTGGCGATGCGCGGCGTGCCGCGCGAGCGGCGGGCGATCTCGAAGCCGCCAGCCGGGTCCATCGGTGCGTTGAGCAGGCCGGCGCTGCGGGTGACGATGCGGCCCAGCTCTTCGGCCGTGTAGAACTCCAGCCGCGAGACGATGCCGAAGCGGTCGCGCAGCGGGTTGGTCAGCATGCCGGCGCGGGTGGTGGCGCCGACCAGGGTGAAGGGTTGCAGGTCGAGCTTGATGCTGCGGGCCGCGGGGCCTTCGCCGATCATGATGTCGATCTGGTAGTCCTCCAGCGCCGGGTAGAGGATTTCCTCGACGACCGGGCTCAGCCGGTGGATCTCGTCGATGAAGAGCACATCGTTCGGCTCGAGGTTGGTCAGCAGCGCGGCCAGGTCCTTGGGCTTCTCGAGCACCGGGCCGGAGGTCTGGCGCAGGTTCACGCCGAGTTCGGCGGCGATGATGTGGCTGAGCGTGGTCTTGCCCAGGCCGGGCGGACCGAACAGCAGCACGTGGTCGAGCGCCTCGCCACGCTTGCGGGCGGCGCCGATGAAGATCTCCAGCTGCTCGCGCACCTTGACCTGGCCGACGTAGTCGTCGAGCAGCTTGGGGCGCAGCGCCCGCTCGATGGCTTCTTCCTTGGGCGAGGCAGGCGCGGCGGAAACCACGCGTGGCGGGGCGGGGGCGAAGTCGTCGGTCTGGATGGTCATGGCAGGCTAGGCTGAAGGAACAGTTTAGTCGGCCGGATGGCCGCGCCGGGGTCGTCTGCGGCCGGTGGCCACGACACCCTCGGGCAGAATGCCCCTCCCAAGGAGGGAGCCGTCCACGTGTCCATCTATGAACTGAAGCCACGCTTCCAGGCGCTGCTCCGGCCGCTCGTGGTACGGCTGCACGCCGCGGGCGTGACCGCCAACCAGGTGACCCTGGCGGCCTGCGTCATCTCGGTGGCGCTCGGGCTGTGGCTCTTCTTCGCCGCGCCACCCGCCGGTTTCTTCGCCCTGATCCCGCTCTGGATGTTCCTGCGCATGGCCTTCAACGCCATCGACGGCATGCTGGCGCGCGAGCACGGCCAGCAGAGCGCCCTTGGCGCCTTCCTCAACGAGCTGACCGACGTGCTGTCCGACGCGGCGCTGTACCTGCCCTTCGCGCTCGTCGCGCCCTTCCATCCCTTCTGGGTCGGCACCGTGATCGTGCTGGCCGGCCTCAGCGAATTCACCGGTGCGCTCGGCCCCACGGTCGGCGCTTCGCGCCGCTACGACGGCCCGATGGGCAAGAGCGACCGCGCCTTCGTCTTCGGCGCGCTCGGGCTCTACGTCGCGCTGGGCTGGCCGCTGCCGCTCTGGGCAGGCTGGCTGATGCCGCTGCTCGCCGCGCTCGTCGTCTGGACCATCGTCAACCGCATCCGTCGCGCGCTGGCCGAAGCCGGCGCCCGCCCTACTCTCTGAATCGAACCTCATGACCCAGCCTCGCGTTCCGCACGAGCACCACTTCACCACGCACGACGGCGTCTCGCTGTTCTACCGGCACTGGCCGGCCACCGGTGCCGCGCGCCGCGGCGCCATCCTGCTGTTCCATCGCGGCCACGAACACGGCGCGCGCATGGCACATCTGGTCGACGAGCTCGACCTGCCGGACTTCGACTTCTTCGCGTGGGACGCCCGTGGCCATGGCGAGT
>CALRYR010000592.1:0-3128 GCA_943372425.1 Variovorax sp. YR752
AGGCCTGGGTGTGGAGGATGAATTCGTGCCAGGCGGCGTCGACCACCTTGGACGGCATGCCGACGAACTGCCGCTTGCTGCGCAGGTGCGCCATGAAGAACTGCCGCAGCCCGCGCACGACCAGCTCCGTGTCGCGCGGCTGGAGTTGCGGGTACATGTCGCGCAGCTTGTCGAGCAAAAAGGGCGGCAGACGCGCCTCGCGGATGAACTGCCGGCGTGCACTTTCCTGCCAGGCCTTGAGCGCACCGCTCAGCACGACACCGACCACCATGGTCGCAAAAAAGACCCAGGCGGTGCGCCCATAAAGCACGGCCGCGGCGCAGACCACCCACAGCAACCGTCGCCCCCACGCCAGCGCATCAATACGGTGTCGGAAGTTGAGCGACGACAGCGCCGTCACACGACCACCGGCTCCGGCTCCAACCGGATGCCGAAGCGCTCGTACACGCTGGTCTGGATCGCCTTGGCCAGCGTCATGACCTCGCCGCCGGTGACAGGGTCTTCGCGGCCCCCGCGGTTCACCAGCACCAGTGCCTGCTTCTCGTAAACGCCCGCATTGCCGACCGACTTGCCCTTCCAGCCGCAGGCGTCGATGAGCCAGCCGGCTGCCAGCTTGATGCTGCCGTCGGCCATCGGGTAGTGCACGATCTTCGGGTCGCGCGCGATGATGTCCGCGCACTGCTCCGGCGTCACGGTCGGGTTCTTGAAGAAGCTGCCGGCGTTGCCGAGCACGCGCCAGTCGGGGAGCTTGGCGCGGCGGATGGCGCAGACCCAGTCGAAGATGTCTTTCGCGTCGGGCGTGAAGTTGCCGGCCTCTTCCATCTTGCGCTCGAGGTCAAGGTAGCCGGCCACGGCCTTCCACGGCTTGGGCAGGCGAAAGCGCACCCGGGTGATCAGCGCGCGGCCGGCCAAGCCGAAGTCGTTGTCGCCGCTGGCCACATGCTTGAACACCGAGTCGCGGTACCCGAAGGCGCACTGCGCGGCGTCGAGCGTGAAGGCGCGGCCGGTGACCAGATCGATCGCGTCGAGCGACTCGAAGCGGTCCTGCAGTTCGATGCCGTAGGCGCCGATGTTCTGCACCGGCGCACCGCCGACGGTGCCGGGGATCATCGCCAGGTTCTCCAGACCGGGGAAGCCGTTTTCCACTGTCCACTGCACGGTGTCGTGCCAGTTTTCGCCGGCGCCGGCCTCCACGATCCAGGCGCGGGCGTCGTCCTCGACCAGGCGCAGGCCCTTGATCTCGACCTTGAGCACCAGCGGCTTCACGTCGCCGGTGATCACGATGTTGCTGCCGCCGCCGAGCACGAACTTGGGCGCGTCGCGCCACTGCAGGTCGGCCCGCAGCGCGGCCAGGTCGGCCTCGCTCGCGATGCGTGCCAAGTGCTGCGCGCGCGCGACGATGCCGAAGCTGTTGAAGGGCTGCAGCGCAACGTTGGACTCGACGATCATGGGAGAATTGTCGCATTCACGCTGCGCTACAGAGGAGCCTTCATGCCGTCTTTCGACACCGTCTGCGAACCCAACCTTCCCGAAGTCAAGAACGCCGTGGAAAACACGGCCAAAGAAATCGCAACCCGCTTCGACTTCAAGGGAACGGCCGCCGCCGTCGAACTGAAGGACAAGGAAATCACCATGATCGGCGACGCCGAATTTCAGCTCGTACAGGTGGAAGACATCCTGCGCGCCAAGCTCACCAAGCGCAGCGTCGACGTGCGCTTTCTCGACAAAGGCGACGTTCAGAAGATCGGCGGCGACAAGGTCAAGCAGGTCATCAAGGTCAAGAGCGGCATCGAAACCGAGGACGCCAAGAAGATCACCCGCCTGCTGAAAGACAGCAAGATGAAGGTGCAGGCCGCCATCCAGGGCGATGCGGTGCGCGTCACCGGCGCCAAGCGCGACGACCTGCAGGCCGCCATGGCGCTCATCAAGAAGGACCTGCCGGACATGCCGCTGTCCTTCAACAATTTCCGCGACTGAACGGCCCGCCATGAAGGCCCCGCTGCTCGCCCTGTGGCTGGGCCTCGCCGCCGCCGGCGCGCATGCCGATTCGGTGATGCTCACCGGCACCATCGGCAACCGCGCGATCCTGGTGGTCAACGGCGGTGCGCCGAAGACGGTGGCGATCGGCGAGAAGGTGCAGAACGTGCGGCTGGTGTCGCTGCAGAACGGCCAGGCGGTGGTCGAATCGGCCGGCCAGCGCATCACGCTTCGGATGGATTCTCCCGTCAGCGTCGGCGGTGGTGGCGGCCTCGCTGCTGGCGGTTCGCGCATCGTGCTCAACGCTGACAGCCGCGGCCACTTCATGGCGAGCGGCGCCATCAACGGCCGCAGCGGCGTGAGCTTCATGCTCGACACCGGCGCCACCACGGTGGCCATGTCGGTGGCCGACGCGACCCGCATCGGGCTCGACTACCAAAAGGGCACGCCGGTGCGCATGAACACCGCCAACGGCGTGGCCCAGGGCTACCGGCTGCGTCTCGATTCGGTGCGGGTGGGCGACGTCGAGGTACGCGACATCGACGCCATCGTGTCGCAGCAGCCCATGCCCTTCGTGCTGCTGGGCAACAGCTTCATCAACCGCTTCTCGATGCGGCGCGACGCCGAGCAGATGGTGCTCGAACGCCGCTTCTGAGCGCGGCGTCGAGCAGCGTTCAGCGCTGGGCCGCAGTGACCACGACTTCGATCTTGTAGCCCTTGTTGGCCAGCGCTGCCTGCACGGTCGCGCGCGGCGGCGTGTGGCCGGGCGGCACCCAGGCGTCCCACACCTCGTTCATCGCGCCGATCTCGGCGATGTCGGTGAGGAAGATCTGCGTCATGAGGATGCAGGTCTTGTCGCTGCCGGCCTCGGCCAGCAGCTTGTCGATCATGGCGAGCACCTGGGCGGTCTGGCCGCGGATGTCCGCCGTGGTGTCATCGGGCACCTGGCCCGCGAGGTAGACGGTGCCGTTGTGCACGGCCATCTCGCTCAGGCGCGCGCCGACGTGGAAGCGTTCGATTTCTGCCATGGTCATTCCTTTTTCTTCTTGGCGCCGAGCCTGGACTCGGTGCCGGCCGCGAGGCGGCGGATGTTTTCGCGATGCCGCCAGATCAGCAACAGGCTGACGACGACGAGGGTGGCGAGCACCGTC
>CALRYR010000593.1:0-3116 GCA_943372425.1 Variovorax sp. YR752
GGTGCCATGCTAGGCGTGGGCATGGGTTGCAACAAGCACCATGTTTAGAATATTCGATTGCCGAAAAGGCAATCGAGTCACGCTGCATTTTCGATGGGAGCACCCGATGGCGACGCATGTGCTGCAGGAAACCGCGGTCCGCTACTTCCTCGAGGTCGTGAAGGCAGGCTCGATCAAGGATGCCGCGGCCAAGCTCAACGTCGCCCCCTCGGCGGTCAGCCGCCAGGTGGCCCGGCTCGAAAGCGAGCTCGACACGCTGCTTTTCGAGCGGCGCTCGCGCGGCATGGTGCCCAACGCGGCCGGTGAGTTGCTCGCTGCGCACGCCAAGCGCACCCAGCAGGACATCGAACGCGTCACCGGCGACATTTCCGCGCTGCGCGGCTTGCGCAGCGGCCATGTGCGGGTGGTCAGTGCCGAGGGCTTCGCCTTCGACTTCATCCCGACGCTGATCGCGCGCTTCCGCGAGCGCTACACCGGCATCCGCTTCCACCTGGAGGTGTGCGGGCAGGGCGAGGTCGCGCGGCGCATCCGCGACGGCGAGGCCGATGTGGGCCTCACGCTCAGCGGCGTGCCCGAAGCCGGCATCAAGCTGGAGCTGCGCCACCCGAGCCCGATCCTCGCCGTGATGGCCGCCGACCACCCACTGGCCGGACAACGGCAGCTGTCGTTGAGCCAGGTGGTGGCCTATCCGCTGGCGCTGCCGCTGAAAAACAGCTCGCTGCGGCAACTGCTCGACATCAGCTGCAGCCGGCAGGGCCTGCAGTATGAGGTCGCCATGTCGAGCAACCATGCGGACGCACTCGTGAGCTTCGCGGCGGCGGGCGGCGGTGGCATCGCCTTCTACGGCGAGCTGTCGATCCGCACCCGGCTGCTGAGCAGCGGGCTGGTGGCGATCCCGCTGCGCGACCGCGAGATGAACGAGCGCTACCTCGAGGTCGAGACCCTGGCCGGCCGGCCGCTGCCGGAGGCCGGTCGGGCGTTCGTGCAGTACCTGACGGAGGCGATCAAAGGGGGCGTCTAGCATCGCACTGGAGAAAGGATTGCGTTAAAGGCAATCGAGTCTTCGATTATTTGCGGGCTGTGCGTGGCAGAGCACCGCCCGCACGGCGGCACAATTCCCGCATGAAGAACACCGCAACCGTCGTGCTCGGCGCCGGCATGGTCGGCCTGGGCACTGCGCTGGCCCTGCAGCAGCGCGGCCATGCGGTCACGCTGGTCGACCGCAAGCGCCCAGGCCGAGAAACGTCGTACGGAAACGCCGGCATCATCCAGCGCGAGGCGGTCGAGCCCTATGCGTTTCCGCGCAGCCTCTCGACGTTGATCAGGATCGCGACCGGCCAAAGCAACGATGCGAACTACCACCTCGGTGCCTTGTGGAAGTTGCTGCCACCGCTGGCACGCTATTGGTACGCCTCGGCGCCGAAGCGCTACGCGGCCATCGCTGACGCCTACGGCAAGCTGATCGCGCAGTCCATCGAGGCGCACCGCCCGCTCATCGCCGACGCGGGCGCGGAGGACCTGGTCCAGCGCGGCGGTTGGCGACAGGTCTACCGCGGCACTGCGGATTTCGAGGCCACCGCCGAAGCCGCGCGCGCGCTGGCGCAGCAGCACGGGCTCGACATTGCCGTGCTGGATGGCGCCGCGCTGGCCGCGGCCGAGCCGGCCCTCTGCAGCCCGCTGGCCGGCGGCATCCATTGGCGCGACCCATGGTCGGTCACCGACCCGGGCGAACTCGTGGCGCGCTACGCGAAGCTGTTCCAGCAGCGGGGCGGGCGCTTCGTGCATGGCGACGCGCTGAGCCTGCGCGCGCAGGGCAGCGGCTGGTCGGTGCGCACCGAAGACGGCCCGGTCGAGGCCGAACGCATGGTCGTGGCGCTGGGCCCGTGGGCCGACACCTTGATCCGCCCGCTGGGCTACCGGCTGCCGCTCTTCGTCAAGCGCGGCTACCACCGCCACTACGCCACGCGGGTGCGGCTGAACGCGCCGATGCTCGACGTCGACAATGGCGTGATGCTGGCGCCCATGTCGCGCGGCCTGCGCCTGACCACCGGCGCCGAGTTCGCGCACCTCGGCGCGCCCGCAACGCCCGTGCAGCTGCAGCATGCCGAAGGCAGCACGCGCCGCCTGATCGCGCTCGGCGACCCGGTCGAGATCGAGCCCTGGCTCGGCGCGCGGCCCTGCACCGCCGACATGAAGCCGGTGATCGGCCCGGCGCCGCGGCATGCCGGCCTGTGGTTCAACTTCGGCCATTCGCACCAGGGCTTCACGCTCGGGCCGGCCACTGGGCAATTGCTGGCCGCGATGATGGATGGCGAGATGCCGTTTACCGATCCGGCGCCGTATCTGCCGAGTCGCTTCGGGTCTTGAGGCTTGGTGTCCGTCGCCTCGAGTTCACGCAGGCGCCGGGCGTGACTAGACACCCGCAGCGTCCAGGGCGCCTTCAATGCCGCACGTAGCGCAAATGCGTTGCGGCTGAGCCTTCTAGAACGCTGTCGATGCGAAATTGCGGCCTGGGCTGTTGCAGGTTCTCGAAGAGGCGCCGGCCGCCGCCAAACAACACGGGCGCTTGGGCAATCTCCAGTTCGTCGACGGCACCCAGGTTCAAGTACTGTTGAATGACGTCCGCTCCACCCGAGATTCGGATATCACGCCCGCCTGCAGCTTCCCGGGCCAGCGTGATCGCCTGCTCGGGCCCGTCGTTGATGAAGTGGAAGGTCGTCCCGCCGGGGCGCACCCACGGGTCGCGCTTTTCGTGGGTGAGAACGTAGACCGGGGTGTGAAATGGGGCGTCCTCCGGCCACGCGATTTCTCCTTGGTCGAACATCCGCTTGCCCATGATGTTGGCGCCGATCCGCTCGAAGGTGTTTCGAACAAGGTCATTGACGGGGCCCGTTTCTCCGCCGGGTCCAGCCTTGAGCACGTTCTCGCGAAAGTACTGCTGTTTGAGTATCCAGGCCATCATTTCGCCCCACAGGGGCCCCCAGTTCTTGAAGTCCGGGTCGCTCATGGTCATGCCTTCCGGCGCCATGTAGCCGTCGAGGCTGAGGCCGATGTTGACGAATACCTTGCTCATGACTTTCCTTTGGCATTGCTATTGTGTACGGCGTACACAACTA
>CALRYR010000594.1:0-3115 GCA_943372425.1 Variovorax sp. YR752
CAAGCCGGCGGCGCCCGCGCCTATGACGACGGCGTCGAACGGCAGAACGTCGGAAGCCAGCGTCAACCCTTCCACACGAACGGAAACTTCAGCTGCTTGAAGAAGCCGTTGGGCACATAGTCGCCCAGCACGCCGTACTGTTCCGGCCAGCGCTTGGTGCTCTTCACGGCGGTGCCGAAGAGGTAGTCGAGGAAGGCGTAGTGCGCCGCGTAATTGCGGTCGAGCGCTTCCTGGTCCTGTGCATGGTGCCAGTGGTGGAAATTCGGCGTCACGATGATGTAGCGCAGCGGGCCGAGCCGCACGTTCACGTTGCAGTGGTTGAACACCGCCTGGAAGCCGACCACCACGATGTACGCGTCGATCACTTCCTTGCTGAAGCCCAGCACGTAGATCGGCGCGAGCACCAGCGTGCGCGTGATCAGCAGTTCCAGGATGTGCTGGCGCGAGCCGGCCATCCAGTCCATGCTCTTGACGCTGTGATGCACCGCGTGCAGGCGCCAGAGCACCGGCACCTCGTGGTAGGCGCGGTGCGTCCAGTACTGCACGAGGTCGGCCACCAGAATGATCAGCAGCACCCCGGCCCAGAAGGGCAGGCCGGCGATCCAGCCGCGGATGCCGTCGTTGGCGGCCCAGCCGAAGAACTTGTGCACCATCAGGTTGGTCGCCAGCAGCACGAAGCCCACGATCATGTGGTTGACGACGAAGTGATGGAAGTCGGTCTGCCATTCGGCGCGGAACACCGGCTGGTCCTTGCGGTGCGCGAACAGCTTCTCGATGAAGATGAAGATCAGCGCCGAGCCCAGCAGGTCGAGGATGAACCAGTCCAGGCCGATGTAGGGCGTGTTGTCCGCGAAGTCGTTCACCGGCACCTTGTGGCCGCCCAGCAGCGCCGCCGAGACGATCAGCAGAAAGGCCGCCGACGACAGCCAGCGCGAACGATTGAACACGATGTTCACCAGCGCCAGCCCACCCGCCACGACCATGGCCACCAGCAGGATGGTGCGCATGATGTCCACGTTGTAGCTGCGGCGCAGCTCGGGCGTGGTGAGGTATTGAGGAAAGTGGAAGGCCAGCACCCCGAGGAAGCACAGGATGCCCAGGCTCAGTGCGATGGTGCCGGTGACCAGCCCTTTGCCGCGCTGCAGCTCGCCATGGCTCGCAGTGAACTCGTTGAGTTTGTCGATTTCAAGCATGCCGACCCCTCTTGTTGTTGTGGAATCGGCGGATTTTAGGTGGAGCTACCGCGCGACGCGACAGGCCGAATGGCGTGTGCTGCCGTCGAGCCCTTACCGGCGCCCGGCCTCTCGGCGCGAAGCCTCCGGCTGCACGCCCACGGCCCCCAGGCCGCGCAGCACGTCGCCCACGACGATCACCGCCGGGCTGCCCAGGCTCGCGTCGGCCATGTCGAGGCACAGGCGCTCGAGCGTGGTCGCCACGTGGCGTTGCTGCGGCAGGCTGGCGTGCTGCACCACCACCACTGGCGTCGCGGCCGGCAGGCCTTGGAGCAGCTCGCGCTGGATGTGCGACGCGCCGGCCACACCCATGTAGATCACCAGGGTGAGCCGCGCGTGATGCACCATGCCAGCCAGGCCGCGCCAGTCGGTCGGGTCCTGTTCCGCGCCAGCGCCGGTCTTGGCGTGGCCGGTGACGAAGACGACACCCTGCGCATGGTCGCGGTGGGTGAGCGGCACGCCCAGCGTGGTCACGGCGGCCAGGCCGGCGGTGATGCCGTTGACCACGGCGACTTCGATGCCGGCCTCGCGCAGGTGCTCCACCTCTTCGCCGCCGCGGCCGAAGATGAAGGGGTCGCCGCCCTTGAGGCGCACCACCGTCTCGCCTTCTTGCACGGCGGTGATCATGAGCTTCTCGATGAAGGCCTGCGGCGTGCTCTTGCAGCCGCCGCGCTTGCCCACGTGCACGATGCGCGCGCCCGGGCGAGCATGTTCGAGGATGGCGTCGTTGACCAGGTCGTCGACGAAGAGCACGGTGGCTGCGCCGATGGCCTTGACCGCCTTGAGCGTCAGCAGTTCCGGGTCGCCGGGGCCGGCGCCGACCAGCGTGCAGGTGCCATGGTGGCCGTGATGGGTGAGGTCGTTCATGCGTGGGATGCCAATTGTCGGATGTGCGCGACCTGCGTGGCGATCGCGTCGGGCACGGGCAGCTCGCCGGCCAACACGCGGCGCGTGTAGCGCGCGGTCGATTCGATGTCGATGTCGGTGGGCAGCCCGGGCACGTCGACCAGCGTGCCACCCTGTTGTGCCTGCAGTTCCTGCCTTTCGCCGCGAATGTAGCCGTCGATCTGCGCGGTGCGGCGTGGGTCGGACACGACCTCGCCCTCGAGTCCGCGCGACAGCAGGGCCGTGGTGCCGGTGAGGGCGAAGGTGTCGCCCATCACCGTGGCGTAGGCCGGGTGGGTGTAGCTCGCCACCACGACGCAGGGGCCGGCGGTTGGCCGCATCAGCTTCACGACGCTGTGGCCGGGGTTGCGCAGGCCGACCACGCGGCGCACGTCGAGCAGCTTCTTGAGGGCCGGGTTCAGCAGTTCGGTGGGTGCGAAGGCCACCTCGCCATCGGCCACTGCGCGCACGGCGGTGAGCGCCGGCAGGTCGAGCGCGGCCAGCACGTTCGACGCCAGGACGCGGCTCGACTCGCTGGCGCTGCCGTGCACCAGCACCGGCAGGCCTTCGCGCGCCAGCAGCAGCGCTAGCAATGGCGTGAGCACCGGCAGCTTGCGCGCGCCGTTGTAGCTGGGCAGCACGATCAATGCACGGCCGGCAACGGGAAACAGCTTGAGCCGCGCGTGCGTGGCATCAAGGAAGCCGGCCATCTCCTCGGGCGTCTCGCCCTTGATGCGCATGGCCAGGCAGAAGCCGCCGATCTCGAGGTCGGTGACGGTGCCATCCAGCACCTGGCCGAACAGGTCTTCCGACTGTTCGCGCGTGAGCGGCTTGGCGCCTCGCGCGCCGCGGCCGATTTCCTTGATGTATTGGCTGATTCCCATGGCGCGCGATTGTCGGGCAAGTTTGATGACTGCGCGTTATATGGCCAAAGCCGGGGTTCAGGCGGGCAGCAGCGCCGGGGTGGCGCGCACCAGGCGCTTGAGTTCGGGCACACA
>CALRYR010000595.1:0-3111 GCA_943372425.1 Variovorax sp. YR752
GTTGAACACCAGGCGCTTGGTGTTCTGCGTGATGTTGATGAAGCCGCCGGCGCCGTCGTAGCGCTTGCCGAAGCGGGTGACGTTGACGTTGCCGTGCCGGTCGACCTGCGCGAAGGACAGGAAGGCGCACGACAGGCCGCCGCCGTCGTAGAAGTCGAACTGGTACGACTGGTCGAGGATGACCCGCGGGTTCACCGAGGTGCCGAACTCGCGCGCATGGCCCGGCACGCCGCCGACCGCGCCCGATTCGACGGTGAGCGTGATCATCTCGTCGATGCCTTCCTCGGCCGCGACGTTGGGGATCATGGCCGAGATGCCGACGCCGAGGTTGACCACGTCGCGCGGGCGCAGCTCGAAGGCGGCGCGGCGCGCCACCACGCGGCGGGCGTCCATCGGGTCGGGCGGGATGCTCGAACTCGGCACGATCGTCTCGCCGCAGCGGGCCGGGTCGTACTGCGTCGTGTACGTCTGCATCTGGTCCGGCTGCACCACGAAGTGGTCGATCAGGAAGCCCGGGATCTTCACCATGTGCGGATGCAGCGTGCCGCGCTTGACGAGGCGCTTGACCTGGCAGATCACGGTGCCGCCGGCGTTGTGCACGGCCTGCGCCATCGACAGGTCTTCGCGCGCCGTGGCCTCGTGCTCCATGCTGACGTAGCCGTCTTCATCGGCCGAGGTGCCGCGGATGAGGGCGACCGAGGGCACGCCGGGCGCCTTGTAGAAGAGGTAGTCCTTGCCGCCGATGTTGACCAGTTCCACCAGCTTCTCGGTGGTGCGCGCGTTCATGCGGCCGCCGTCCTGGCGCGGGTCCATGTAGGTTTCCAGGCCCACGTGCGTCAGCACGCCGGGCTGGCGGCCGGCCATGGCGCGGCACAGGTGCGTCATCACGCCCTGCGGGAAGTTGTAGGCCTCCAGCTCCTGGTCGAGCACCAGCTTCATGAAGGGCAGCTGCATGCCGAAGTTGCCGCCGATCACGCGCTGCACCAGGCCCTTGTGCGCGAAGTGGCACAGGCCCTTTTCGGTGAGCGCGCCCACGCCGGTGATGTGGAAGAGGGTGATGCCGTGCGGGCCGTCGCCGGCAAGCCAGCGGCGTTCGATCGCCTCGAACACCGCCTCGGGCACGCCCGAGCCGCCGTTGCCGCCGGCCAGCACCATGTCGCCGTCCTTCAGCAGGGCGGCGGCTTCGTCGGGGGTGATGCAGTGGATCATGGTGGCAGCGCCCTCAGGCGAGTTCCTTCTCGACCTGCTTCGCGATGATGATTCGTTGGATCTGGTTGGTGCCTTCGTAGATCTGCGCCAGGCGCACGTCGCGGAAGATGCGCTCGATGCGGTAATCGCGCGAGTAGCCGTTGCCGCCGTGCACCTGCAGCGCGTTCGACACGTGCTTCATCGCCATGTCGGTGGTGAAGAGCTTGGCGTGCGCCGCTTCCTTGGCGTAGGGAAGGCCGGCGTCGAACACGCGCGACGCGTGGTGGATGAGCAGGCGCGCGGCGGCGATGTCGGTCGACATGTCGGCCACCATGAACTGAATGGCCTGGAAGTTCATGATCGTCTCGCCGAACTGCTTGCGCGTGGTGGCGTAGGCCACCGCGTCTTCCATCGCGGCCTGCGCCATGCCCAGCGCCATCGACGACATCAAGAGGCGACTGAAGTTGAAGTTGCCCATGGCCGTCTTGAAGGCCTGGTTCTCGGCGCCGATGATCGCGTCCTTGGGCACGTGCACGTCCTGCAGCACGATCTGGCAGTCTTCCAGGCCGTGCATGCCCAGCAGTTCCTCGTTCTTGCCGCGGCTCACGCCCGGCGACGACGCATCCACCAGGAAGCAGCTCATCGACTTGTGGCCGGCTTCGGTGCCGGTGCGCGCGAAGACCATGATGCGGTCGGCCACGCCGCCCAACGTGACCCAGGCCTTGGTGCCGTTGAGCACCCAGCCGTCGCCGGTCGCGCGCGCCGTGGTCTGGATGCTGGCAGCGTCGGAGCCGAAGTCGGGCTCGGTCATGGCCGTGGCGAACACGATCGATCCGTCGAGGATGCCGGGGATCAGCGCCTTCTGCGACGCGTTGCCGTGATGGTGCAGGAACAGCGCCGCCTCCACGGGAATGGCGAAGGCGTTGCCGATGGCGGCCGAGCAGCGCGCCAGTTCTTCCATCACCAGGCAAAGGCTGACGGTGTCCAGGCCCGAGCCGCCCGATGACTCGGGCAGGCTGACGCCGAACAGGCCGAGCTCGGCCATGCCGCGGTAGAGCGTGCGGTCGAAGACGTCTTCGCGGTCGATCGCGGCAGCGCGCGGCAGCACCTCGCCTTCGGCGAAGCGGCGCGCGGTGTCGCGCACCGAGGTCTGGACTTCGGTATAGAACTGGGTCATGGCGTGGTCGATGTGTCGAGGGCTTCGTCGCTGGCCAGGTGGCCTTCGTGCGCGACCTCGTCGCGCTCGCGGTCGAGGAAGTAGATGGCGACGTTGTGGGCGGGCGTGTCGAAGCAGGCCGCGAGCGCCGGCGTCATCGCCTCGGCGACGGCGCGGCGCTGGTCGGGGTCGCGGCGGTAGGCATGCACCTTGACGAACACGCGGGCACCGGCAGGCGGCAGGCCGAATTCGCCGGCGTGCGCGTAGTCGTCGGTGCCGACGGGCACGAAGTAGATCGTCACGGTCGACGGCGTGACGCCGAAGCCGCGCACGATGCCGTCGGTGACGGCCTGGGTGAGTCGCCGCTTCTCTGCGGCAGGGGCGCGTGGCGCCAGGATCTCGACGTAGGGCATGGGTGTCTTCAGGAATTGGGCAGGGCGCGGCAGGAGGCGCGCTCGACGAGCCGCGAGCCGATGCGGTATTCGCGCCCGCTGTTGGCAACCCCGCCGAGGCGGGACATGAGGCGGTCGACCGCGAGGTTGGCCATGTCGGCCGCGCCGCTGTCGACCACGCTGATGGCGGGGCGCTGCCACTCGAACCAGGGCGAGTCTTCGTAGAACAGCAGCGACAGGTCCGCGGGAATCGACAGCCCGCGCTCGGAGATCACGCGCAGCACGCCGACGGACGACTCGTGGTTCGCCACGAAGATCGCGGTGGGCGGCGTGGCGAGCGACAGCAGGGCGTTGGTGCCGGCCACGCCGGTTTCC
>CALRYR010000596.1:0-3106 GCA_943372425.1 Variovorax sp. YR752
TGCGCGCGTTGTGCGGTTCGACGCGTTCGTCCTCGTCGATCAATGCCATCACCTTGCTCTGCAGGGCGAGCGCGTCCTGTACCTGTGCGGCCGACAGCGCGCCGAGCTTCGTCACCGGCTTCGCCGCGAGCCAACGGTGGCACGAGGCCACACGCTCCTGCAGCGTGCGCCACTCGTCTTCGGTGAGCGCGTCGCTCGTGCCACCGGCGCGCGCCAGCATCGGCACGACGGCGTCGTGGTGCAGCGCCGCCAGCGCTTCGGCCCAGGCCGGGTTCACACCCTGGCGCAACGGCAGCGTGCGGCCCGGTGCGATCGGCGCGAGCGGCAGTTGCGCGATGCTGTCGGCGCCGAGCGCAAGGCTGCCTTGGGCGGCCAGTGCCTCGTAGGTCTCCTTGGACGGATTCAGCGCGGCGATCGACCGCGGGTCGTAGGCGGCGACGCGGCAGCGCGCGAAGAAGTCGTCCACCTTCTCCCGCACGGCACCGACGGCCTGCGCTGCCGCGAGAGTCGCGGTGTCGGACGCCGCATCGCTACCGCCGCCGGCCTGCCAATCGTGCAGCGCGTGGGCCTCGGCGAAGAAGGCTTCGGCTTGTTTGCGGTGCAGGCCTTCGAGGCCGGCACGGTCCTTCGTGCTGCCGTGCGCCTTCATGATCTGCACGATCAGGCTGCGCACCGCCTCGTCGTCTGCGCTCTCCGGCGGGACCACGCCGTCGCCGTTGAAGCGCATCGCGGCGAGCAGGTCGCTGCGGTCGGTCACGTCCGCCAGCGTCAGCGTGTCGGCGCCTTCCTTGCCGCGCAGCTGCAGGATGCGGCGCGCCTCGTCGGCCAGCGGGGTCTCGCTGCCGTCGCCTGAAGTGATCGCCGACAGCGGTAGGCTGTCGCCGCCCTGCAGCAGCAGGTCGGGGTCGGTGAGGTGGCCGCATGCCCACGTGCAGGCGGCGATGAGTTCGGGTGGGCGGATGCGGCCGTCGCGGTCGGTGTCGATCAGGTCGAGCGTGCGCGGGTCGAGTTCCGTGCCGCGGGTGGGGCAGGCCAGCGCGACCCACAGTTTCTGGTCGAGCTCACCGAGGTGGGCGAGATCGGCGCCGCTTCGGATGAGCACCTGGTCCACGCCACCGGCGCGGAAGAATTGCCATGCATGGGCTTCGACAGACATCGATCGAGGGACTTTCTTCGAAGATAAGGAGATGGTCAGTCTTTCGCATCCCATGCGGCGTGTGCGTAGGCCGTCCGGCCAAAAGCGGGTGCGTACCGGTCGAGATAGGTCAAGATGGGTTAAGACGCCCATTGCCTACAGCGTCGCCATGGACGGGGGCTAAGCTCACAGCGTGCGCGTTCCGCGTACTGCTCTCTTTCTTTCAGGAAAAACGACATGAAGAAAATCCTGCTTGCCCTGGCTGCGTGCGCTATTTCAGCCGCCGCCTTCGCGCAACCGATGCCCCCACCCCGCGGACCGCACGTCGATCGCAAGCCGCCACCCGTGGCGCATCGTCGCGCCAAGCACAAGGTGTGGGTGCCTGCGCGCCGCGAACACGGCCGTCTGGTGCGCGGCCACTACGTCTACCGCTGACCCTCGCGCCGCCAGCCCTGGCGGCGTTGCGTGCGAAGGGCAGGCACTGCGGGGAGAATCGGGGGCTTCATCCCCCTTCGGTTTCTGCATGTCCGCTCTTCCCGACTCCCTTTGCTACCTCAACGGCGACTACACGCCGCTGGCCGAGGCCAAGATTTCCGTGCTCGATCGCGGCTTCATCTTCGGCGACGGCATCTACGAGGTGGTGCCCGTGTACGGGCGCAAGTTCTTCCGTTTCTCCCAGCACCTCGCGCGGCTGAACCGCAGCCTGGCGAGCCTGCGCATCGCCAATCCGCTCGATGAAGCCGGCTGGCTCGAGCGTGCGCGCCGCCTGGTGGCGGAACATCCGGCCGACGACCAGATGCTCTACATCCAGGTGACCCGCGGCGTGGCGCCGCGCGACCACGTGATGCCGCAGCACGTCGTGCCCACGGTCTTCATGATGACCAATGCCATGAAGCCGCCATCCGCTGCGCTGCTGGCCAAGGGCGTCGCCTGCGTCACCGCGCGCGACTTCCGCTGGGAGCGTGCCGACATCAAGAGCACCTCATTGCTGGGCAACGTGCTGGCACGCCAGATCTCGGCGGACGTCGGTGCGGTTGAAACCATCCTCTTCCGCGATGGTCTGCTGACCGAGGCCTCGTCGTCGAACGTGTGGGTGGTGCAGGGCGGTGCGCTGTTCGGTGCGCCCAAGAGCGAGCACGTGCTCGAAGGCATCCGCTACGACCTCATCCGCGAACTGTGTGAGGCCGAAGGCATTCCCTACGATCTGCGCCCCGTCGCCGAAGCGGAAGTCCGCGGCGCCGACGAGTTGCTGCTGAGCTCGGCCAGCAAGGAAGTCATGCCAGTCACGCAGCTCGACGGGCGGCCGATCGGCAGCGGCGCCCCCGGCCCGGTCTTCGCGCGGCTGCACGGCGCCTACCAGCGCGCGAAGACCACGCAATCTATCTAGGCAAGGGGCGGGAGAGCCAAGCCAGGGATACCGCGGAACTGGCTTTGCCAGGCCGCTGGTATCGCCCCCTTGAGGGGCTGAAGGCCGCGGCTCCAAGTCTGCCTGCGCAGACTTGGACGGCCTAAAGAGCCGCAGCCTCTGGCTGCGAGCACGGGGCGCCGCAGGCGCTTCGGGGGTGGGGCGGTTTCTAGCTCTGGATGTAGCTGGTCAGTTGCTCGATGGTTTTTTCGTGGTCCGCGATGATGTCGTCCATCAGGTCGCGAATCGACAGCATGCCGACCACCTTGCCGCCGTCGACCACCGGCAAGTGGCGGATGCGCTTCTGGCTCATGAGCGTCATGCATTCGTGCGTGGGGGTGTCCGGTGTCACGGTGATGACGTTCGCCGTCATGATTTCGGCCACCTGCATCGCCTTCGAGTTCTTGCCCAGCAGGGCCACCTTGCGGGTGTAGTCGCGCTCGGAAAACACACCCACCAGCCGTTCGCCGTCCATCACCACCAGCGCGCCGACCTCGTGCTTGGCAAGCACATGCAGTGCATCGAAGACCGTGGCGTCGGGGCTGGTGTGCCAGAGGCCAGCATTT
>CALRYR010000597.1:0-3105 GCA_943372425.1 Variovorax sp. YR752
CTCGATGCGGACATCTTCAACAACGAGCCCTTCGGCCCGGTCGCTGCCATCCGCGGCTTCGACACGCTGGACGAAGCCATCGCCGAATCCAACCGCCTACCCTTCGGCCTGGCCGGCTACGCCTTCACCACCTCGATCAAGAACGCGCACCAGCTGGCACGTCGCGTCGAAGTGGGCATGCTCTGGATCAACCAGCCCGCCACGCCGTCGCCGGAAATGCCTTTCGGCGGCGTGAAGGATTCGGGCTACGGCTCGGAAGGCGGGCCGGAGGCTGTGGAGGCTTACCTCAACACGAAGGCCGTGTCGATCATGGCGGCCTGATCCAGGGCGTTGTGAGGCAAAAAAGGAAGGGCCTCAGGGCCCTTTTTTTCATTCGCTCAAGAGCTTGATATACGCCTGATACGCGTAGTTGCGGTTTTTCTTCTGACCCGTCAGTTCAGTCACGATGCCGAGCCGCTCCAGCAAGACAACGGCCGCCGTCGCTGTTGGAAACGTCGTGCCCAACTGCTGGCGTACCCGCTCGATGGTGAAGCGTGGCATGGTCGGCAGCAGCTCGAAGAGCCGATAGCTCGCAGGTCCGGCTGTCGGCGCCTCGAGCAAGCGCCGGCGGTCAGCGGTGACGAGGCTGGCCAGGGCAACGATGCCGCGCTCGGCCTGCTGCGACGCCACCGCCACCCCTTCCAGAAAGAAGGCGACCCAGCCCTCCCAGTCCCCGCCTGTGCGCACTGCCGCCAGTCGCTGGTAGTACTCGGCCTGATGCTGTTTCAGATAGGCGCTCAGGTACATCAGAGGCTGGGGCAGCAACCCCCACGACTCCATCAGTGCTGCGATCAGCAAGCGTCCGATGCGGCCATTGCCATCCAGAAAGGGATGGATCGTCTCGAACTGCACATGTGCCAGCGCGACGCGCACCAGCGGTGGCAGCGAGGGGTTCTCGTCATGGACGAAGCGGTCCAAAGCTGCCAGCAAGCTGGGGACCTGATCGGCAGGGGGCGGCACGAACACCGCATTGCCAGGTCGTGTGCCTCCGATCCAATTCTGTGACTTGCGCAATTCGCCCGGCTGCTTGCCAGCGCCACGTACGCCGTCCAACAGCAGGCCGTGCGCCTCGCACAACAGCCGCACACTGATCGGCAGACCTTTGGGGTCCTGCATTGCCTCGCGCACATGGCGAAAGGCTCGCATGTAGTTGGTGACCTCCTCCACGTCATCCGCATTGCTCACCGCAATACCGGCTTCCTCGTCGAAAAGATCGACCAACGTGGCCTGGGTGCCCTCGATCTGGGAGGTCAGCAGCGCCTCCTTGCGAATGGCGCTGTAGAGCAACCACTCCACCGATGGCACCAGCCCCGCCACGCCGGTGAGCCGCGCCAGCGCCAGTTCGGCAGTGCGATTGGCTACGACAAAAGACTCAGCCGCGAGCGGTGGTTTGCCCGGAGGCAGCGGGTGCGGCACAAAAGCACGCACCGCTTCGCCGAGCGTGGTTGTGACGACATGGATGCCGGTGCTGCGAGACATGTGAAAGATTGCTTGAACAGACCGAATCCATATTAAAGCAATCTTTAATTTGAAGCGAATACATCAAAGGGCTCGTCCCAGGCTGACGCATTCACCAATGCATGTATTCAAAGGGCCACGCCGCCTCACTGCCCCTTCGCCAGCCCCAGCTTCTCGATGATCACCTTCTCGCGCGCCACTGTGTCCTGCGCGAACTGGGCGTACTGGGCGCTGCTCTTGTAGTCAGGCAGCATGTCGTACTTGCCCAGCGCGGCGACATAGCTGGGTTCTTCCATCGCCTGCTTGAAGGCGTCGTGCAGCTTCTTGACCACTTCGGGCGGCGTGCCCCTGGGCGCGCCGATGCCGAAGGGCGAGTTCTGGACGATGTCGTAGCCCAGCTCCTTCAGTGTGGGCGCGTCGGGGAACTTGGCCAGGCGCTTCTCGCCCCAGGTGTTGAGCACGCGCAGTTTGCCGGCCTCGACCAGCGTGGCGAAGCCGGTGCTGTCGGCCCCGGCCATCAGCTGCCCGCTCTGCAGCGCGAGCATCAGGTCGGCGCTGCCCTTGTACGGGATGTGCTGCAGCTGGATGCCGGCCTGCTGCGCGATGCGCTCGGTGGTCAGGTGCGGGCTGGTCAGCGTGCCGGTCGAGCCGTAGCTCAGTTTGCCCGGGTTGGCCTTGGCGTAGTCGACGAAGTCCTTCCAGGTCTTGAAGGGGCTGTCGGCCGGCACCACGATGCCGAAGGCATAGCCGGTGACGTTGATGACGTAGCTGATGTCCTTGATCGGGTCCCAGTTGATCTTGGTGGTGTAGCCGAGCCGGAACACCCCGAGCGGGATCTGCGCCACGGTGTAGCCGTCGGCCGGCGTGCCTTGCAATGCCTGCGCGGGCAGCGTGCCGCCAGCGCCGGGCTTGTTGTCGACGACGACCGGCTGGCCGAGGATCTTGCTGGCGTTGTCGGCCAGCTGGCGCATCGTGATGTCGGTCGGGCCGCCGGCCGGGAAGGCGATCACGAGCTTGATGGGGCGGCTGGGGAAGGTCTGCGCCTGGGCCGCGAAGGGGACCATCAGCGTGGCGGCGCCAGCCAGTGCGGCGGCGCAGAGGGAGACGAGGGAACGACGTTGCATGAAGGAGGCGTCCTGGTGAGAGATCAGAAGCCTTCCATTGGGCCGAGCCAGACCTCACCGCGCAATCGGTGAAGTCCCGCGTCGGTCGCCTGCGCGTCAGCGTTCCAGGAACTCGAAGCCCATCGTGCGCGCGTGGTAGTGCAGGCCGCCGTCCTGCACGATGAGGAAGCGCGCGCCGCCCTCGCCTTCGTTGTGGTGCGAATGCGGTGCGCCGGGCGGCGTGACAAGCGTCGCCCAGGGCGTCCACGGGCAGCGCACACCGTCGACCATCGAATGGCATGGCGTGCCCTGCACCGCCAGCGTGATCGCCGCCGAGTTGTGGCGGTGCGCGCGCTGGTGCGTGTGCGGCTCCAGCGTGTTGAAGCTCAGCGTCAGCGTCGGCGTGAGATTGCGCGCCGCTGCCTGCCGGGCCGACGAGAAGATGAGGGCCCGGCCCGAGGTTTCGTCGCTGGTACCCATGGAAAAGATCAGGGCGAACTGGCGC
>CALRYR010000598.1:0-3083 GCA_943372425.1 Variovorax sp. YR752
ATGGCTGCGTTCACGCGGATCGCGTTCTCGAAGGCTTCGCGCGTGAGGATCTTCGACAGCGTGAGGCCTTCCCTCGCCATCTCGACCGCGCGCATGCCCGACATCTGCGCGAGCACATAGCGCCGCGCATCGACCGCGGGAATGGCCGCGTTGTGCGGCAGAGAAGTGCCCAGCGCCTCGGCCATGCAGGCCATGGTGGACGCGGTCCCCATCGTGTTGCAGGTGCCCGCCGAGCGCGACATGCCGGCCTCGGCGGCAAAGAACTGGTGCTCGTTGATTTCACCGGCCTTCAGTGATTCGTGCAGCTGCCACACAGCCGTGCCCGAGCCGATGTTCTTGCCATCCAGCTTGCCGTTGAGCATCGGCCCACCGGTCACAACGATGGCCGGGATGTCGCAACTCGCCGCGCCCATCAGCAGCGCGGGCGTGGTCTTGTCGCAGCCGACCAGCAGCACCACCGCATCGATCGGGTTGCCGCGGATGGCTTCTTCCACGTCCATGCTTGCGAGGTTGCGAGTGAGCATCGCGGTGGGGCGCAGGTTCGACTCGCCGTTGGAGAACACCGGGAACTCGACCGGGAAGCCGCCCGCTTCGGAGATGCCGCGCTTCACATGCTCGGCGATCTTGCGGAAGTGCGCGTTGCAGGGCGTGAGCTCCGACCAGGTGTTGCAGATGCCGACGATCGGCCGACCGTCGAACTCGTGGTCGGGGATGCCCTGGTTCTTCATCCAGCTTCGGTACATGAAGCCGTTCTTGTCGGCGGTGCCGAACCATGCGGTCGAGCGCAATTTTTTCTTAGGGGTATCCGACATGCTGAGGTGTCCTGTGGCGCGAGAGGTAAGAGGAGTGGGTCAGCGCAGCGGGGCGCGTGACGTGAAGAAGCGTTGCAGCAGGCAGAAGACGAAGAGCAGCGCGCCGACCACGATGCGCGTCCACCACGAACTCAGCGAGCCGTCGAAGGAGATCAGCGTCTGAATGATGCCGAGCATCAAAGCGCCGAAGAGCGTGCCGACCACGTAGCCGACGCCGCCGGTGAGCAGCGTGCCGCCGATCACCACCGCGGCGATCGCGTCGAGCTCCAGCCCGACGGCATGCAGGCCGTAGCCCGACAGCATGTAGAAGGTGAAGATCACGCCGGCCAGCGCCGAGCAGAAGCCCGACAGCGTGTACACGCCGATGAGCGTGCGGCGCACCGGCAGGCCCATCAGCATCGCCGAATGCTCGCTGCCACCCACCGCGTAGACCGCGCGGCCGAAGGCGGTGCAGTGCGCGATGAAGACGGCGGCCAGCACCACGACGATGGCGATCAGCGCGCTGATCGAGATCGATGCGTCGCCCCACACCGGAATGCGGATCTGCGCCACGTCGGTGTAGAACGCGTTGGTGATGCTGATCGAGTCGATGCTGATCAGGTAGCACAGCCCGCGCGCGAGGAACATGCCGGCCAGCGTCACGATGAAGGGCTGCAGCCGGAAGCGCTCGATCAGGAAGCCCATGAACGCGCCGAACACCGTGCCCATCGCCAGCACCAGCGGGATCACCGCCAGCGGGCTCCAGCCATGGCGCTCGACCAGCGCGGCCGACACCATGGTGGTGAGCGCGATCACCGCGCCCACCGACAGGTCGATGCCGCCGGAGAGGATCACAAACGTCATGCCGACCGCCACCACGATCAGGAAGGCGTTGTCGATCAACAGGTTAAGGAAGACCTGCGCCGAGAAGAAGCTGTCGTAGGCGAAGGAGCCGAAGCTCGCCATCAGCACGAACAGCGAGATGGTCGCGGTCAGCGGCAAGTACTTGGGGTTGATGCTGCGGCGGCGTGGCGCGGCCGCCGTCGGCTTGGCCGGCGCCGAGGTGGTTTCGGGCAGCACGGCGCTCATCGACGCACCTCGCCCAGGGCAGGGCGCAGCGCCCAGCCGCGCACTGTGGCGCGGAACTCGGCCGACTGCAGCAGCATCACGATGAACACCACCACCGCCTTCACCACCAGGTTGATCTCCGGCGGCACGCCGAGCGAGTAGATGGCATAGGTCAGCGTCTGGATGATGAGCGCGCCGATCGCGCTGCCCACCAGGCTGAAGCGCCCGCCGGTGAGTGCCGTGCCACCCAGCGTGACCGCGAGGATGGCGTCGAGCTCCAGCAACTGGCCGGCGTTGTTGCCGTCGGCGCTCTTCACGTTCGAGCTGATCAACAGGCCCGCAATGCCGGCGCACAGGCCGCAGAAGGCATAGGCGCCGATCAGCAGTCGACGCGACTGCACACCGGCGACGCGCGCGGCCGTCGGGTTGATGCCCACCGCCTGGATGAAGAGGCCGAGCGCGGTGCGGGTGATCGCCAGGTAGAGCAGCGCGAACACTGCCGCCGCCACGAAGAGCGAGAAGGGCAGGCCCAGCAGGTAGCCGCCGCCCAGGAAGAAGTAGGGCTTGTAGTAGATTGTGATGATCTGGCCATTAGTGATGAGCTGCGCGATGCCACGCCCCGCCACCATCAAGATCAGCGTCGCGATGATCGGCTGCATGCCCACGCGCGCCACGAGCAGGCCATTCCACAGGCCGCACAGCAGAGCCATGCCCAGCGCCGCGCCGATGGCCAGCGGCATCGGGAAGCGGGCGACGTCGCCGCCCATCGCGCCGCCGATCATCCAGGCCGCGGTCGCCGCCGAGATGGCAACCACCGCACCCACTGAGATGTCGATGCCGCGTGTCGCGATCACCAGCGTCATGCCGAGCGACACGAGCACCAGCGGTGCGGCGCGGTTGAGGATGTCGATCAGGCTGCCGTAGAGATGGCCGTCGCGCCATTCGAGGTGCAGGAAGCTCGGGTTGAACGCGGTGTTGAGCGCCAGCAACAGCAACAGCGTGATGACGGGCCAGGCGAGGCGGTGGCGCATCGCCGTGGCCAGGGGGCTATGTTCTTGTTTTGTCATGTCAGGGGCTCTGGCGGGGCGTGTGCTGCTTTTGCTGCGGGTGCGGCCTGTGCGGCGTGCGCAGGCCACCGGGTACTCCCCTCCGCGAATGTCCCCCGCCTTCGGCTCCTCCTTTATTTCGCTGCGGGGAGCACCCGATACCCTGCACGCGTGGACG
>CALRYR010000599.1:0-3082 GCA_943372425.1 Variovorax sp. YR752
GGCCTTCCCGCAGCAGGTTGATGCCCACCAGCACGTCGAAGGTGCCCAGCCGCAGGTCGCGCAGGATCTCCACGCGCTCCACCGTGTCGATGTCGCTGTGCAGGTAGCGCACCTTCACGCCGTTGTCGCTCAGGTAGTCGGTTAGCTGCTCGGCCATGCGCTTGGTCAGCGTGGTGATCAGCACGCGCTCGTTCTTGTCGACGCGGATGCGGATTTCCTGCAGCACGTCGTCGACCTGGTGCGTGGCAGGCCGCACCTCGACGATCGGGTCGATCAGCCCGGTCGGGCGCACCAGTTGCTCGACGACGTTGCCTGCATGGTCGATCTCGTACTGGGCCGGCGTGGCCGAGACGAAGATGCATTGCCGCATCCGACGCTCGAACTCCTCGAACTTGAGCGGCCGGTTGTCCATGGCCGACGGCAGGCGGAAGCCGTACTCAACCAGTGTCATCTTGCGCGCACGGTCGCCGTTGTACATGCCGCCGAGCTGGCCGATCATCTGATGGCTCTCGTCGAGGAACATGAGCGCGTCCTTCGGCAGGTAGTCGGTCAGCGTGGCGGGCGGGTCACCCGGCGCGGCGCCCGAGAGATGCCGCGAGTAGTTCTCGATGCCCTTGCAGTGGCCGATCTCGGCGAGCATCTCCAGGTCGAAGCGGGTGCGCTGCTCCAGGCGCTGCGCCTCGACCAGCTTGCCCTGGCCGACGAATTCCTTGACGCGATCGACGAGTTCCAGCTTGATGGTCTCGACCGCCGTCATGACCTTGTCGCGCGGCGTGACGTAGTGGCTCGACGGGTAGACCGTGAAGCGCGGGATCTTCTGCCGGATGCGGCCGGTGAGCGGGTCGAAGAGCTGCAGCGACTCGATCTCGTCGTCGAACAGCTCGATGCGGATGGCCAGCTCGCTGTGCTCGGCCGGGAACACGTCGATGGTGTCGCCGCGCACGCGGAAGGTGCCACGCGAGAAGTCCTGCTCGTTGCGCGTGTACTGCATGCGGATCAGCCGCCCGATCACGTCGCGTTGGCCGATCTTGTCGCCGATGCGCATGATGAAACGCATCTGCGTGTAGTCCTCGGGGGTGCCGATGCCGTAGATGGCGCTCACCGTGGCAACGATCACCGTGTCGCGCCGCTCCAGCACGCTCTTGGTGGCCGACAGCCGCATCTGCTCGATGTGCTCGTTGATCGAGCTGTCCTTCTCGATGAACAGGTCGCGCTGCGGCACGTACGCCTCGGGCTGGTAGTAGTCGTAGTAGCTGACGAAGTACTCGACCGCGTTCTTGGGAAAGAACTCGCGGAACTCGCTGTAGAGCTGCGCTGCAAGCGTCTTGTTGGGCGCGAACACGATCGCCGGCCGCCCCAGCCGGGCAATGACGTTGGCCATGGTGAAGGTCTTGCCCGAGCCCGTGACGCCCAGCAGCGTCTGGAACACCTCGCCGTTCTCCACGCCCTCAACAAGGCCCTCGATGGCTGCAGGCTGGTCGCCAGCGGGTGGGTAGGGCTGGAAAAGCTCGAACGGGGACCCCGGAAACGTCAGGAAGACGCCTTCCTTGGCGGGCCCGACCGGATCGGCGTGGGTAGGTTCGGGAATGACTTCAGACGTATCGGGCATGGGCGGTCCGTACCAGTTGGCGTGCGGTCGGTAAAATTCAAGGCAACCCGAAAGCCTAAACCAGCTTCGGGCTCCCTGCCAGATTCATCCAGAGGACTTCTTCATGTCTATGTTCACCGCCGTCGAGATGGCGCCGCGCGACCCGATCCTTGGTCTCAACGAGCAATACGCCGCCGACAGCAACCCCCACAAGGTCAACCTCGGCGTCGGCGTGTACTACGACGACAACGGCAAGCTGCCCCTGCTGGCCTGCGTGAAGGCCGCCGAAGAGGACATGATGAAGACGCCGACCGCCCGCGGCTATCTGCCGATCGACGGCATCGTCGCCTACGACAACGCCGTCAAGGGCCTGGTTTTCGGCGCCGACAGCGAGCCGGTCCAGTCCGGCCGCGTGGCCACGATCCAGGCCATCGGCGGCACCGGCGGCCTGAAGGTCGGCGCCGACTTCCTGAAGAAGCTCAGCCCCGACGCCAAGGTGCTGATCAGCGACCCGAGCTGGGAAAACCACCGCGCGCTGTTCAGCCAAGCCGGCTTCGTGGTCGAAAGCTACCCCTACTACGACGCCGCCAAGCGCGGCGTGAACTTCGACGGCATGCTGGCTGCGCTGAACGCCGCGCCCGCCGGCACCATCGTCGTGCTGCACGCCTGCTGCCACAACCCGACCGGCTACGACATCACGGCCGCGCAGTGGGACCAGGTCATCGCCGCCGTCAAGGCCAGGAACCTGACGCCTTTCCTCGACATGGCCTACCAGGGCTTCGGCCACGGCATCGCCGAAGACGGTGCGGTGGTCGGCAAGTTCGTCGACGCTGGCCTGAGCTTCTTCGTCTCCACCTCGTTCTCCAAGAGCTTCAGCCTGTACGGCGAACGCGTCGGCGCCCTGTCGGTGCTGTGCGAGAGCAAGGAAGAAGCTGCCCGCGTGCTGTCGCAGCTCAAGATCGCGATCCGCACCAACTACAGCAACCCGCCAATCCATGGCGGCGCCGTGGTGGCCGCCGTGCTGAACGACCCGGCCCGCCGCGCCGTGTGGGAGAAGGAACTGGCCGAGATGCGCGTGCGCATCAAGGCGATGCGCCAGAAGCTGGTCGACGGCCTGAAGGCCGCCGGCGTGAAGCAGGACATGAGCTTCATCACCACGCAGATCGGCATGTTCAGCTATTCCGGCCTCAGCAAGGACCAGATGGTGCGCCTGCGCAACGAATTCGGCGTCTACGGCACCGATACGGGCCGGATGTGCGTCGCCGCACTCAACAGCAAGAACATCGACTACGTCTGCCAGAGCATCGCCAAGGTCATTTAGGGTCTGTTCACGCTATTTCCGGAGATTGCGTTGCCTGGCCCAGGGGCTGGATGCAAGGCGCACGTGCGCAGCAAGGCTGAAGCCTTGCAAGCGCGGGTAACGCCGCAGACGGCCCCTGGGCCGGGCAACCCGAAGGGAAGGCCTGCCCCGGCCGGCCACTCGGCGTTGGGGGG
>CALRYR010000600.1:0-3059 GCA_943372425.1 Variovorax sp. YR752
GCCCGACGTGCGCGACATGCTCGAGCGCGCCCAGGCGCTGCCGGCGCGCGCCCGGGCGGCGGCGGCGGGCGAGGTGGGGCGCGTGCGGCTGGCCTTCGTCTCGACCATCGGCTTCGAGCGCTTGCCGGTCTGGGTGCGCGAATTCCGCGCGGCATGCCCCGAGGTCGCGCTGGAACTGGTCGAGGCCACGGGCGACGTGCAACTCGAAGGCTTCGCGCGCGGCGAGATCGATGCCGGCCTGATGCTCCATTCGCCCGGCTTCGCGCCGCCCGGCCTGGAGCGCCTGGCCGTTGGCGACGAGCCGCTTGTGTTGGCGATGCCGGCCGCGCATCCGCTGGCCCGCGTCGATCGGCTGGTGCTCGCCGACGTGCTGGTCGAGCCGCTGGTGCTGTTCCCGCGCCGCATCGTGCCGTCGCTGCACGACGCCATCCTTGGCCTGTACCACGCGGCCGGACGCGCGCCGGAAGTGGCGCAGGAGGCGATCCAGATGCAGACCATCGTCAACCTGGTCTGGGGCGGGCTCGGCGTGGCCTGGGTGCCGGAGAGTGTGACGCAGTTTCGACGAGAAGGCGTCGTCTACAGGGCGGCGGCGGACTTCGAGCCGGGTGGGCGGCGTCGCGCTGCCGTCGCCTTGCCGGCCTGCGAAACCAGCCTGGTGTGGTCGCTGCAAGAGAACAACCCGGCGGTCGCGCGCTTCGTGCAGTTCGTGCGGGACTCCGGAGCAGCGAGATAGCGGGTCGATGTGGCCTCGATTGGACGCGCACAACTCGCTGACGAGGAGCCCTCGTTATCGAGCCGCCTCGATTTCGATGGCGGAGAAGGCTTCCTTGAGCTCTACGGCGCGACGCAAGCGGCCATCCGTGATTTCCCTGCCTGCCCGGTTGAAGAACTTGGTATCAGTGTCGATCACCAGCGTGACGGGCTTGTCACCGCTGGGGCTGTGCCAGATTGCATTGAACTTGTACGGCCCGATACGAGCGCCGCCGAGGTGAGGAATGGCCTGATCGCTGATCCGTGTTCCGGTGCCAGCGTCGTTCACAGTGAATGCTTCCAGCATGAATGCCTGGAAAGCCGGTCGTGTCTTGAGCAGTGGAAGGACATCGGACTGGAAGCTCACGGTGCCATCCGCCCAAGCGTGCGCGGCGAGCAGAGTCAAAACAATGCCGGCCCAGCGCTTCGGAGACTTCATGCTTTCACCCTTTGAACTTGACTTTGCGCTGCGTGCTGTTGACACCACTCTGCCCCCACGTTTGCACGACCGCGTCGCCTGAACCGAGAAAATTGTCGATGTGGTAGCCGATGATGCGGCTACCTCGGTCGTCGGCGAATCGGGCCCCGACCGACTCGATCTCTACCTGTGCGTGCGGAGGAATCACGGTCGGATCAACGGCCATCGAATGATTGCCAGACACTTGGCCGAAAGCGCCCTGCACAGCGGTCGTGTAAGTGAATGACACCCCCTGCGGGTTTGCCATGCGCGTTGGATTGCCGCGGGCGTTGGTCGCCCATCGGGAACCGACTCGCGTTGGTCTAACGTATTGGCCATCGGAAGCCTTTCCGGTGCCTTGCATCACGACACCGCGCGCCCCGAAAAGGAAGTCATCGCGATGTTGGCCTGATAGACCGTTGGCCGAGACCAGTGGGCCGCTAAAGTCGGCTTCGTCGCAAACGTTGTAGCCCGTGATGAGGAACGTGCTCTCGTACCAGGCATCCTTCAGCGTTATGCTGAGCGGTGCACCGGTCACGTCGGCTTCGGCGACAGACAGCTTCAATGTCCCTTTCTCTCGCGTCTCCAGCGTCAATACCACGCTGCCGTCGGCGCCTGTCATCGCGCTCGACGCTGTCACCTTGTCACTTGGTCTGTTGCTCGTCACGGTCAGGGCGTGCCCTGTGACCGGCGCTTTATTGCTGAGGCTCGTCAACGTTGCTTTGATCTTGAGGCTGTAGAGAACGAGCCCAGTCTGAACTCGTGACGCTTTGGGAATGACCGGCAACAAGTCATTGAAAGCATTCGTCTGCACTTCCCATGCGAGCACGAGGTCGGCAACTCCAACGACGACAGTTGATCCGACTGTAGGGTTTGTACTCCCCGTTCCTACGGTCGCAAAATCAGTCATGCTTGCCCCCATGGCGGATGCGTAAGGTCAGCGCTTCGGTCCGGTTGCCGGTACGTACTCGGTCTGTGCGACCTTGACTATCCGTCGTGCCGCTGAAGACCTTTCCCGATCCGGTTTCGATGACGTAGGGCATGTTTGCCAACGGTTTGCCGGAGCTGCGATCTTGAAGGATGAATTGCTCATCATGCGGGCCCGGATCCCCACCGGGTTGCCATTCACCGCTCTCGCTGTCCTGATAAAACTTCCCAGAACCGGCAATCGTGGCTTTTCCACGATGCTCCACGAGCATGTTCTGCTGTGAGGCGATCAGCGTCGCATCACATGTCGTCTTCATCCCCTCCAAGGCGATCGGCACCCCACGGACGTCGCAGGATGATTCGCCCTCGGCAATGCGATGAATGCCCGGATGAAGAGGGCAGGTAACAGCATGGCCGAGGCCTGCAGCGGGGATGCCGTACACCTCGTAGTGCCCGGAGGCATAGCCCTCGATAACGGTTCCGCCGTGGCTTGTTTTGTCGCCCACGCGAATGACTGGCAATAAAGCGCCCATTGTTTTTCTCTCCCTGAACTGACGATTTCGGATGCACGTCAACCGAAAAAATTATAGGGTCGCCGTCGAAATAGGTCGACAAAGAGCAGACATGGCAGCACGGCACAATCGCCATCATGCTCACGTACCCCCATATCGACCCGATTGCCCTGCAGATCGGGCCCCTGGCCATCCACTGGTACGGCCTGACCTACCTCGCCGCCTTCGGGCTCTTCTTCTTCCTCGGCACGCGCCGGCTCGGCCATGAGCCGTACCGGTCGCTCGCCGCGCAGGGCGTCTGGAGCCGGAAGGACGTGGAGGACATCCTGTTCCTTGGCGTGCTCGGCGTGATCGTCGGCGGGCGGCTGGGCTATTGCCTGTTCTACAAGCCGGGCTACTACCTGACGCACCCG
>CALRYR010000601.1:0-3059 GCA_943372425.1 Variovorax sp. YR752
CCGGGTGGCGGCTGGGACACCACCGGCCGCGCGCTGGGCAAGGCCCTGACCGATGCCAAGGTGGCCGACACGGTCACCTACGACAACAAGGGCGGCGCCGCCGGCGCGCTGGGCCTGGCGCAGTTCGTCAACGGTGCCAAGGGCGACCCGAACGCGCTGATGGTCATGGGCTCGGTCATGCTGGGCGGCATCATCACCGGCAAGCCACCGGTCAAGCTCGAGCAGGCCACGCCCATCGCCCGCATCACGACCGAATACAACGTGTTCGTGCTGCCGGCCAGCTCGCCGCTCAAGACCATGAAGGACGTGGTCGAGCAGCTCAAGAAGGATCCGGGCAGTGTGAAGTGGGGTGGCGGTTCGCGCGGCTCCACCGAGCACATCGCCGCAGCCATGATCGCGCAGAAGGTCGGCGCCGATCCGTCGAAGATCAACTACGTGGCCTTCCGCGGGGGCGGCGAGGCTACCGCGGCCATCCTGGGCGGCAACGTCACGGTGGGCGGCAGCGGCTACAGCGAGTTCGCCGAGTACATCGCTGCGGGCAAGATGCGCGCGATCGCCGTGACCTCGGCGCAGCGCCTGCCGGGCGTCAACGTGCCGACGCTCAAGGAGCAGGGCATCGACGTCGAGATCGGCAACTGGCGTGGCGTGTACGGCGCGCCGGGCCTCACGCCCGAGCAGCGCAAGACCGTCACCGACATGGTGCTGGCCGCGCTCAAGAGTTCGGCCTGGGCCGAAGCGCTCAAGAAGAACGACTGGACGCCGGCCGTTCTGTCGGGCGACGCGTTCGCCAAGTTCGTCGACGACGACTTCGCCAGCCTGCGCGCCATCATGACCAAGTCCGGGATGATCTGACGCTCCCCCGGGGCTTGCCCACTTCGTGTGGCTGCGCCCACCCCCTTCCGGGGGCGACACCGACGGCCCGGCAAAGCCGGTCCCGTGGTGTCTCTGGAAGGGAGATTCACGCTTTGCTCAAGAGAAAAAACATGCACTCCAACTCTCTTCCTGCAGAAGCAGGCCGCGGCGCCATGTGGCCGCAGACCCTGGTCGGTGTCGGCGTGCTGCTCACCGGCCTCGGGCTGGCGGTCGGCGCCATCGGCATTTCGTCCGAGGCCGGCTACGGCGGCGTCGGCCCCAATTTCCTGCCATGGCTCGTGTCGATCGTGCTGTCGATCTGCGGCGCCTGGATCATCTGGGAGTCGCGCACCGGCGGCTTCCGCGACATGGACGCGCCCTCTGGCGCCGTCGAGACCTACTGGTCGGGCTTCGTCTGGGTGTCGGCCGGGCTGCTGCTGAACGCGTCGCTCATCACCACCATCGGCTTCATCTTCAGCTGCACGCTCTGCTACGTCCTCGCGGTGCAGGGCCTGCGCCGTGCCAGCGGACAGGCAGCGGTCAACAGCCCGCGCACCTGGGGCATCGATGCCGTCACCGGCCTGCTCATCGCAGCGCCTGTGTTCTGGATGTTCACGCAGTTCCTGGCGATCAATCTGCCGGGCCTCACCTCCACCGGCTGGCTCTGACATGGACATCTTCAACGCACTCATGCAGGGTTTCGCCGCGGCGATCACCCCTGCCAATCTGCTCTGGTGCCTGGTGGGCTGCGCCCTCGGCACGGCCGTCGGCGTGCTGCCCGGCATCGGCCCGGCGGTGGCGGTGGCGATGCTGCTGCCCATCACCGGCAAGGTCGACGTCACGGCCTCGATGATCTTCTTCTCGGGCATCTACTACGGCGCGATGTACGGCGGCTCGACCACCTCCATCCTGCTGAACACGCCCGGGGAGACGGCCAGCATGGTGACCGCCATGGAGGGCAACAAGATGGCCAAGAGCGGCCGCGCGGGCGCCGCGCTCGCGACCGCGGCCATCGGCTCTTTCGTGGCCGGCACCATCGCCACCGTCGTGGTCACGTTGTTTGCGCCCTTCGTGGCCGAATTCGCCGTGAAGCTCGGCCCGCCCGAGTATTTCCTGCTGATGCTGCTGGCCTTCACCACGGTGAGCGCGGTGCTCGGCAAGAGCACGCTGCGCGGCATGACCGCGCTCTTCATCGGCCTGGCTGCCGGCTGCGTCGGGCTCGACCAGATCTCGGGCCAGGGCCGCTACACCGGCGGCATCCCGGAGATGCTCGACGGCATCGAGATCGTGCTGGTCGCGGTCGGCCTCTTCGCGGTGGCCGAAGTGCTGTACGCGGTGCTGTACGAGGGCAAGGTCGTCGAAGGGCAGAACAAGCTCAGCCGCGTGCACATGAGCAAGCGCGACTGGAAGCGTTCGATTCCCGCCTGGCTGCGCGGCACCGCCATCGGCACGCCTTTCGGCTGCATTCCGGCCGGCGGCACGGAGATCCCGACCTTCCTGAGCTACGCGATGGAAAAGAAGCTGGCCAAGGACCCGAAGAACAGCGCGGAATTCGGCACCACCGGCGCCATCGAAGGCGTGGCCGGCCCCGAGGCCGCCAACAACGCGACGGTGACGGCGGCGCTGATCCCGCTGCTCACGCTGGGCATCCCGACCAGCAACACCACGGCCATTCTGCTGGGTGCCTTTCAGAACTACGGCATCCAGCCCGGCCCGCAGCTCTTCACCACCTCGGCCGCGCTGGTCTGGGCGCTGATCGCGTCGCTCTACGTCGGCAACGTGATGCTGCTGGTGCTCAACCTGCCGATGGTCGGCCTGTGGGTCAAGCTGCTGAAGATTCCCAAGCCTCAGCTCTACGCCGGCATCCTGATCTTCGCGACGGTCGGTGCCTACGGCATGCGCCAAAGCGCCTTCGACCTGTTCCTGCTGTACGCGATCGGCGTGCTGGGCGTGATCATGCGGCGCTTCGACTTCCCGACCGCGCCCGTGGTGGTCGGCATGATCCTCGGCCCGCTCGCCGAAGCGCAGCTGCGCAACGCAATGTCGATCGGCGAGGGCAGTGCGGTGGTGTTCTTCCAGCGCCCGATGTCGATCGTGCTGATCCTCGTGGTGCTTGCTGTGCTGATCCTGCCGCGCGTCGCCAAACGCATGAGCGAGCGAAAGATGAAGCGGCTGGCGCAGCTCGACGCCTGATCCGCCGACCTGCC
>CALRYR010000602.1:0-3050 GCA_943372425.1 Variovorax sp. YR752
CGCGTCGCCGGGTGCGGCCGGCTGCGCCTGCTCGAAGGCCAGTTGCGGCTCGTTGCCCACAGCCCAGAGCAGGACATCCGCGCCCTTGGCGTCGAACCGGTAGTCCGGTGCACCGGGCAGCAGGAAGACGTCGCCCGCCGCGAAGTCGAAGCCTTCGCCCGCACCCTGCAGGTGCCCGTCGCCCGCGATCACGTACCAGACCACGCCCGTCGCGCGCAGCGGCATGGCGAGCGACGTGCCGGCCGCCATCTGCACATAGCGCGCCAGCATCAGCGGCGTGGTCGCCGAGAAGTCGCAGCCGATCGCCATCGACTGGTCGCAATCGAACACGCCGTAGCACCCGGCCGCCGGTGGCGCGAAGGCCTGCGCCGGCACGGCGGGCAGCTTCACGTTGAAGGCATTGCCCGAATTGAAGAAGCGGGCCCGCGATTGCGCGGCGCTGGCGGGTGCCTGCGCGTACTGCATCGGCAGATCGGCCATGTCGGGTGGTTCGGCCAGGGGGCCGGACGCGCTCATCGCGTCATTCCTTCGGCGGGCATGGCGTAGGGCAGCAGCACCTGCAGCAGCACGTCGGCGCCGGCCGTCACATGCGCCGGCTCGGCCCACTCGTGCTCTGCATGGCTCACGCCGCCGCGACACGGGATGAAGATCATCGCGCTCGGGCACAGCGGCGCCAGGTGCCGCGCATCGTGGCCGGCCGCCGACAGGATCGGCATGTGCGACTGGCCGATGCGCTCGGCGGCATCGGCGATGGCCTGCTGCAGCGCGGCGTCGAAGCCGTTGGACGGGGCATCCACCAGCGGCGTCACGCGCGCCTCGCAGGGCGCGGCGTGCTGCGCGCACAACGCGGTCAGCCGCGCACCCAACGCATCGAGCACGACGTTGTCTGGATGCCGGAGATCGATGCGCAGCGTGACGCGCTCCGGCACCACCGACGGCGCGTTCGGTTCGACCCGCAGCCGACCGATGGTGAACTTCACCAGCGCGTCGTGGCCACCGACCTCCGCATAGAGCGCGCTCGCAATGCGGGTGAATGCCTCGAGCGCGTCGCGCCGGTCGGCCATCGCCAGCGTGCCAGCATGCCCGCGCTCACCGTCGATCACGACATCGAAGGTCTTCTTGCCCTGGATGCCCTCGACCACGCCGATGACGCGCCCTTGCGCTTCGAGCAGCGGACCTTGTTCGATGTGAGCCTCGACATAGACAGCGACAGGAAAGCCGAGCGCGCGGTGGCGCAGCGCGGGGAACGCGGCGTGCAGCGCATCGAGCGCATCGGCGACCGACACGCCGTCGGCGTCGCGCGTGGCACGGATCGATGCCAAGTCACGCACGCCAGCGAAGGCTTCGGAGCCCATCATGCCGGGCGCGAAGCGCGAGCCCTCCTCGTTCATCCAGGCGACGCACACCAGGTCGACCGGCGGGCGCACGCCGCGCTCGGCCAGCGTCGCCAGCACCTCCAGCGCCGCCGCTACGCCGTAGACACCGTCGAAGCGGCCGCCGCCCGGCTGGCTGTCGAGGTGGCTGCCGGCGAGCACCGGCGGCGCCTCGCGGTCGGTGCCGGGCAGCGCGATGAACAGGTTGCCTGCCGCATCGGTCGAAGGCTCCAGGCCGCAGGACCGTGCCCAGTCGAGCATCACGCGCCACGACGCGATCTCCTCCGCGCTGAGCGCCTGCCGGTTCACGCCGCCCGCAGGCGTGGCGCCGCATTGCGCCAGCGCCATGAGCCGCGTCCACAGCCGCTCGCCATCGATGCGCCAGAGCGCCGATGCCACGATTGCCATCAGTCGGTCTTCATGATCTGGCTGGGCAGCGCGCGCGGGTCGCGCACTTTCCATTGGCCGGCTTCGACCTGCGCGAAGAACTCGGCGAGCAGCGCGTTGAAGGCGGCCGGCTCCTCGAGATTCAGCGTGTGGCCGGTCTTGGGCATCACCGCCAGACCGCAGGCCGGCACGGTCTTCTTGAGGAAGATGCCGGGCTGCAGGCAGTGGTCGTCCTCGTCGCCGACCACGACCAGCGATGGCACCGGCATCACGCGCAGTTCGGGCTCGAGGTCGTAGATCGACGGGCGCCGCGCCTGCACGCCACGCATGGTGTTGGCCGCGCCGACGGCGTCGTGCTCGCCGAGCCAGGTCGCGAATTCCTGCCAGCCGCGCCGGTCCTTGTTCTGGAACTGCACCCGACTCGCGCCCAGCGAATAGGTGCGCGCGAATTTCTCGGCGCCCTGCGCCTCGAACTGCTTGGCGACTTCCAGCGACACGCCGCGGAAGTAGGCCTCGTGCTCCTTCTCGGCGCCGTAGCCCGCGCCGGCGATCACCAGCGACGACGCGCGCGCCGCATGGCGCAGGCCGAAGTGCAGCGTGGCGAAACCACCCATCGACAGGCCGACGATGTGCGCCTTGGCCAGCCCCAGTGCGTCCATCACCGCGGCGATGTCGTCGGCCGCCGTGGCCTGCGAATAGCGCTCGACGTCGGTGGGCACGTCCGACGGTGGGTAGCCGCGTGCGCCGAAGGTCACGCACTGGTGGCGCCGCGCGAAGTAGCGCATCTGCGGCTCCCAGCTGCGGTGGTCGCCGCCGAACTCGTGCACGAAAACGATCGGCGTGCCGCTGCCGGCGGTCTCGTAGTACAGGCGGACGCCGTCGGGGGTGTTGGCGAAAGGCATCGTCGCTCCTCGGTCAGAACAGGGCGGCCGTGGCCGGCAGCGTCTTCGCACGCTCGACCGCCTGCGGCAGCACGTCGCACAGCGCCTGCGCCCAGGCCTTCGGCACGGTGGTCGAAATCTTGATGAAGCGGTGGCCGAAGCGCGGCGTGTGGTACGTGCCCTGGCGCACCATGATGTCGTGCTCGCCCAGCGCGGAGACCAGCGCCTCGGGCGTCACGCCCGCCTTGCTGCACTCGACCACGATGAAGTTCGCCTGCGAGGGAAACACCGGCACCTCGAAGCCCGGCAGTCGGGCGAAGGCGTCGACGATCATCTGCTGGTTCTCGCGCTGCTTGGCGATCACCTCGGCCATCCATTCGTCCTTCACCGCCAGGCCGGCGATGGCCGC
>CALRYR010000603.1:0-3041 GCA_943372425.1 Variovorax sp. YR752
CATCGGTCGTGCCGGGCGCGAGCGGTACCGGCACGATGCCGCCCAGCACGCAGGCCCAGAACATTTCCAGGAAGCGCTCGTTGTCGGCCAGGCACAGGATCACCGGGTCGCCGGGCGCGATCGACTGGCGCTGGAGCGCGCCGAGCACAGCCAACGCGCGCTGGCGCAGCCGCTGGAAGCTCAGCACACGCTGCTCCTTGTCGCCCTCGATGAGCGTGATCTGTCGGTCGTCGCGCGCGGTGGCGGGCAGGATGGCGTGGAGGGTGTCGAATCGCATGAAAGGCTGCCGCTCAGCGGCGCGACACGAGCCGCATCCGCAGGGGATGGCGCGTGCGCAGGTTGATCTGGAATTCGGCTTCCGCCGGCTCGGTGCCGACGGGCACCAGGCGGAAGCGCTGCGCCACCATCGTCAGGTGCGTCGCCATCTCCGCCATGGCGAAGCCGGCCCCCACGCAGAAGCGCGGGCCGGCCGAGAAGGGCAGGTAGGCGAAGCGATGGCGGCCCGCGGCCGCGTCGGGCATGAAGCGCGCCGGGAGGAATTCCTCGGGGCGCTCCCATTGCGCGGTGTCGCGGTGCAGCAGGTACGGGCAGATGAAGATGTCCGTGCCGGCCGGCACGTGGTAGCCGCCCAGGGTGTCGTCCTGCAGCGCGCGGCGGCTGAAGAGCCACACCGGTGGGTACATGCGCAGCGCTTCCTGCAGCACCTGCTCGACATGGTCGGCGGACGCAAAGGGCGTGGACAGTGCCTGGTCCTCCACCGTCTCGGCAGGCGCCGCGTCGGCGATGGCCGCATGCAGCGCGGCCTCCGCCTCGGGATGCCGGGCCAGCAGGTACCACGTCCAGTTGAGCGTGCTGGCGGTCGTCTCATGGCCGGCGACGATCAGCGTCATGACTTCGTCGAGCAGGGCGCGGTCCGGCATCGGCTCGCCGCTGGCCTTGTCGCGGGCCTGCATCAGCATCGAGAGCCAGTCGGACTCGACCCGTGCTTCCTGGCGTCGGGCGTCAATGATGGCGCGCACATAACGCGCCAGGCCACGGAAGCGGGCGGCGAACTGCAGGTCGCGTCGGCTTTCTTCGGTGAGCAGATCGAAGGGGCTGCCGCCCTCGGCTGCCACCAGGCGGTCGAAGTCGGGGCCGAACAGTGCGCGCAGCACGATTTCGAGGGCGACGCTGCTGAGTTCGTGCGTGAGGTCGATGGGCTCGCCGCTGTCGGCGTGTGCCTGCCAGCGTGTCAGCAGGTCCGCGTTGACCTGCTCGACCACCGGCGCGAAGCCGCGCGTGGCCTGGCCCTGGAAGGCGGGCTGGATCATGCGGCGCTGCCGCGCCCACAGGTCGCCGTCGCTGACGATCAGGCCGTTGCCGAGCAGCACGCGCACGCGCTCCAGGCCCGCGCCCTTGACGTAGTTGCCGCGGTTGCTGAGCAGCACGCGGCGGATGTCGTCGGGGTCGTGGATGACGAGGCCGTCGCCGGCACGCGTCAGCGACGGAACGCGGCAGATGGGGCCGTAGCGGGAAAGCAGCTGCTGCAGCACCGGCAAGGTCTCGTCATTGGCGTCGAGGTCGTAGCCCTGGTCGGGGCCCGGCGCCCAATGTCCCTGTGCCATAATCCGAAATTGCCCTTCGTGCTGAGCCTCCGATTATGTCACGCACGCCTCCATGCTGCGTCTCACGCCCGGCTCAGCCTGATTGCCAGAAACCGGGCGAGGGCGCTGCAGCCGCCGGCCAACTCTGGCAGACTGCTGCGCTCGACCTGGGAAGCGCCCATGGGGCGCACTCGCGCATGAAGACCGGCACGCGCCCCGTCGCGCGACGTCGCCGTATCGGCAACTCCCCATCGTTCCCCTCTTTCTGATTGGTGAATCAACGTGTCCAGACCTGAGCGTGCCCTCATCCTCGGCGCCGGCCAAGGCAGTCGCCTGCTGCCGCTGACCGAACAACTCCCGAAGTGCCTGCTCGACCTGGGCGCCGGCCGCAGCATGCTCGAATGGCAGCTGCGCGGGTTGATGGAGGCCGGCATCGGCGAAGCGGTCGTCGTGACCGGCTTCCGCTCCGACCTGGTCGAGCAGGCGCTGCAACGCATCACGCCGGCCGGCATGACGGTACGCACCCTGTTCAATCCCTTCTACAAGCTGGCGGACAACCTCGCGAGCTGCTGGATGGCGCGTGCCGAACTGCGGGCTCCGTGCCTGATCCTGAACGGCGACACCCTGTTCGAGCCGGAGATCGCACGCCGCCTGCTGGCCGCGCCGGCCGCACCGATCACGGTCACCATCGACCGCAAGACGGGCTATGACGCCGACGACATGAAGGTCGAGGTGGAGGGCGATCGCCTGCGCGCGATCGGCAAGACCTTGTTGGCCGAGCGGGTCAACGGCGAGTCGATTGGTTTCCTGCGCTTCGAAGCTGAGGGCGCCGCGCTGTTCGTCGCCGAGCTGGAGCGCACCATGCGCACGGCCGAAGGCCCGGGCCTGTGGTATCTCTCCGCGATCAACCGCCTGGCGAGCAGCGGCGCGGACATTCGCGTGGCCTCGATCGAAGGCCTGCAGTGGGGCGAGCTCGACTTTCCGGCCGACCTGACCTACGTGCGCAGCCTGGCCGCTGGCTGGATGAACGGCCGTACCGCCGATCGCACGGCCGAGGTGTCGACGGCCGCTTGATGGATGGGGCGGCCGGTCAGGCTGCCGACACCATCCGGCGCACCAGGTCCAGGTCCGCGGGTTTGTCCACATCGATCGCGGCGCGTCCGTCGCGCATCGACACCAGCGAGAGCCGCGCGCCGCCGGACAGCGCACCCAGCCGCTCGGCCGCCGCCGCCGAGCTGAGCCAGCCCAGCCGATAGCGCAGCGCGAACCACCAGCCCAGGCGCTGCATCATGCGCAGGGGCTCCTTGCGCGCGCGCTCCATTTCGCCCCAGAACGCGATCGCGCCAGCCGCCTTCGGTCGTGCCAGCAGGAACAGGTTGCAGCCCGAGAAATCATCGTCCGAGAAACGCAGCCAGGTGCGCCGCGTCGCGGGTGCGGCGGCCTCGACGGCCTTTCGCG
>CALRYR010000604.1:0-3036 GCA_943372425.1 Variovorax sp. YR752
GCGGGTCGAAATCCTGCGCGACCTGCGCCTCGGTACCTTCGACGTGCTGGTCGGCATCAATTTGCTGCGCGAAGGCCTGGACATCCCGGAAGTCAGCCTGGTCGCCATCCTCGATGCCGACAAGGAGGGCTTCCTGCGCGCGGAGCGCAGCCTGATCCAGACCATCGGCCGCGCGGCACGGAACATGAACGGCAAGGCGATCCTCTACGCCGACCGGATGACCGAGTCGATGAAGAAGGCCATCGGCGAGACTGAGCGGCGGCGCACCAAGCAGATCGCCCACAACGAGGCGCACGGCATCACGCCGCGCAGCATCGTCAAGAAGGTGCGCGACCTGATCGACGGCGTCTACAGTGAAAAGACCGGCAAGGAAATGGCCAAGCTCGAACTGGAGCGCGCCAAGGTCGAGGACATGAGCGAGAAGGACATCGCTCGTGAGATCAAGCGGCTCGAGAAGCAGATGCTCGAGCATGCCCGCAACCTCGAGTTCGAGAAGGCAGCCCGGGTGCGTGACCAGCTGGCGCAGTTGCGGGAACAGGCTTTCGGCGCGGCCGGCGGCGACAACATCGCCCTCTGACCCCCTCGGCCTGCGAGACCCGCTTACCCGAGCGCGTTCAGGGGCTTTCTGCTATACTTGACCGAAACAGTCAACAACAAAGACTGGCACAAAGAACTTCGCGATGAAGGGCCGGCTCCAACCTCGGTGGTTGAGCGCCGGGCAGGGCGGAGACCACGCCACCCGGCGGCTGCCGGGTGTCAATGTAACGAAGCACAAGGAGCTTGCGATGCGTCTCACTACCAAAGGCCGTTTTGCCGTCACCGCCATGATCGACCTGGCGTTGCGCCAGAACACCGGTCCGGTCACGCTGGCCGCGATCAGCCAGCGCCAGCAGATCTCGCTGTCGTACCTGGAGCAACTGTTCGGCAAGCTGCGCCGCCATGAACTGGTGGAATCGACGCGCGGCCCCGGCGGTGGCTACAGCCTCGGCCGCAAGGCGGCCGACATCACCGTGGCTGACATCATCGTCTCGGTCGACGAACCCATCGACGCCACGCATTGCGGCGGCAAGGAAAACTGCCTCGGCGAAGCCGGCCGCTGCATGACGCACGAGTTGTGGGCCTCGCTGAACCAGCGCATGGTCGAGTTTCTCGATTCCGTCACGCTGCAGAAGCTGGTCGACGACCAGATCGCCAAGGGCGTGCAGATCGAGAACAAACCTGCCGTGAAGCGCGCCATTTCGGCGCAGCCGGTGGTCAAGCCCATCCGTGTGAACGCGCCGAATTCGGTG
Organism: Variovorax sp. YR752; assembly: GCA_943372425.1. GTDB lineage: Bacteria > Pseudomonadota > Gammaproteobacteria > Burkholderiales > Burkholderiaceae_C > Variovorax. Next base: position 1,290 of record CALRYR010000604.1, read on the forward strand.
TTCGCGCTGGGCAACGCCTTCGCCAAGTCGTGATGGACGGCGGCGCCTTCGGGTGCCGCGTGCAGTGCATCGCCTGAGATCAATAGCAAGAACCCCACGAGTCTGAGTGAGCCATGGACGTCACCCCGCATTTCCCCATCTACCTTGATTACGGCGCGACCACGCCGGTCGACCCGCGCGTTGTCGACGCCATGATCCCGTGGCTGCGCGAGCACTTCGGCAACCCGGCATCGCGCAGCCATGCGTGGGGCTGGGAAGCCGAAGAGGCCGTCGAGAAGGCGCGCGCCGACGTGGCCGAACTCATCGGCGCCGACCCGCGCGAGATCGTCTGGACCTCCGGCGCCACCGAGTCGAACAACCTGGCCCTGAAGGGTGCGGCGCAGTTCTACAAGGGCAAGGGCAAGCACCTGATCACGGTGAAGACCGAGCACAAGGCCGTGCTCGACACCATGCGCGAGCTGGAACGCCAGGGCTTCGAGGTGACCTACCTCGATGTCGAGGCAAACGGCCTGCTCGACCTGGAGAAGTTCAAGGCGGCGATCCGCCCCGACACCATCCTCGCGAGCGTGATGTTCGTGAACAACGAGATCGGTGTCATCCAGGACGTGGTCGCGCTGGGCAACCTCTGCCGCGAGAAGGGCGTGATCTTCCATGTCGACGCGGCCCAGGCCACCGGCAAGGTCGAGATCGACATGAAGTCGCTGCCCATCGACCTGATGAGCCTCGCCTCGCACAAGACCTACGGTCCCAAGGGCATTGGCGCCCTGTACGTTCGCCGCAAACCGCGCGTGCGGCTCGAAGCGCAGATGCACGGTGGCGGCCATGAGCGTGGCATGCGTTCGGGCACGCTGCCCACGCACCAGATCGTCGGCATGGGCGAGGCCTTCCGCATCGCCAGGCTGGAAATGAAGGACGACCTGGCCAAGGCGACGGCGCTGCACAAGCGCCTGCTGGACGGCTTCAAGGATGTAGAGCAGGTCTTCGTCAACGGCGACCTCGAACGCCGCGTGCCGCACAACCTGAACATCAGCTTCAACTACGTCGAGGGCGAGTCGCTGATCATGGGCATCAAGGGCCTGGCGGTGTCGAGCGGTTCGGCCTGCACGTCGGCCAGCCTGGAACCCAGCTACGTGCTGCGTGCCCTGGGCCGCAGCGACGAGCTGGCCCACAGCAGCCTGCGCATGACCATCGGCCGCTTCACGACCGAGGAAGAGATCGACTACGCGATCTCGACCATCAAGCACAACGTCGCCAAGCTGCGCGAACTCAGTCCCCTGTGGGAAATGTTCAAGGACGGCATCGACATCAGCACGATCCAGTGGTCGGCCCATTGAGCCCCACCGAACGCGCACCAACACGATTGAAGAGGTAACACCATGGCATATTCACCCAAGGTCATCGACCACTACGAAAACCCCCGCAACGTCGGCTCCTTCGAAAAGGGCGACGACTCCGTCGGCACCGGCATGGTCGGCGCGCCGGCCTGCGGCGACGTCATGAAACTGCAGATCAAGGTCAACCCGGAAACCGGCGTGATCGAAGACGCACGATTCAAGACCTATGGCTGTGGCTCGGCCATCGCCTCGTCGTCGCTCGTGACCGAATGGGTCAAGGGCAAGACCCTGGACGAAGCGGCAAGCATCAAGAACAGCGCGATTGCTGAGGAGCTGGCCCTGCCGCCCGTGAAAATCCATTGCTCGATCCTGGCTGAAGACGCGATCAAGGCCGCCGTCAGCGACTACAAGCT
>CALRYR010000605.1:0-3030 GCA_943372425.1 Variovorax sp. YR752
ACTACCGCGAAGTGCCGGCCCTCGAAGAGGCGCTGTACATCATGGTCCAGTCCTACGACAAGCTGGGCATGAACGATCTGCGCGACGACGCCAGGCGCGTGCTGACCACCAACTACCCGCAGAGCGAGTACCTCACGCGCGGCTTCCGCAGCAAGGACGATCCGTGGTGGAAGGTCTGGTAAGGCGCTAGGGCATCAGCGCTTCGAGCGCGGCGTCGAAGTCCGCTTCGCTCTCCAGCCGCCGCATCGGCGGCAATGCGGCGATGAGCCGGCGGCCGTAGCCCATGGTCACCAGCCGCGTGTCGCAGATCGCCAGCACGCCCACATCGGTTTCACGCCGGATCAGCCGGCCCGCGCCCTGCTTCAGCGCGACAGCGGCTTCGGGCAGCGAGTAGTCGCCGAAGGCGTTGCGGCCCTCGGCCTCCAGCCGCTGTGAACGCGCCTCGACCAGCGGGTCGTTCGGCGGCGGAAAGGGCAGCTTGTCGATCACGACGAACTGCAACGCATCGCCCGGCGCATCGAAGCCCTCCCAGAACGACGCCGAGGCCACGAGCACGCACCCTGCCCCGCCCTGGCCATCGCCGGCGCGGAAACGGTCCATCAGCACGCGCTTGGGCAGTTCGCCCTGCACCAGCACCTCGGGCCGCCGTGCGCCATCGAGATGGTCCAGCTGCTGCCGAAGCGCGTCGCCGATGGTGCGCAAGGCCCGCAGCGTGGTGGTCAGCACCAGCGTCTTCCCGCCGAGCAGCGCGGCGCCGCGGGCGGCCAGCCGCGCGACCTGCGCGCCGTGCGACGGGTCGTTCGGCTTGGGGAACGCGCGCGGCACGTAGAGCGACGCCTGCTGCGCGTAGTCGAAGGGGCTCTGCACCCGCAGCACCTCGGCATCGGTGAGGCCGCAGGGTTCGGTGAACCAGCGCAACTGCGGATCGTCGCCCAACGTCGCCGAGGTGAAGATCCAGGCGCGGCCGCTGCTCTCCCGGTCGCCCGCCCCTTTCTTGAGGACCCGCGTGCGCACCGCCTCCGCAATGTCGAGCGGCGACTCGATCAGCCGCAGTTGCGTGCCGACGTCGACCCAGCGCACCGACCCCAGCGCGCAGGGCTGCGCGAAGCGCCCTGCCCGCTCGGCCAACTGCTCGGCCCGCTCGTGCAGGCGGACGAAGTCGGGCGAGATTTCGCTGACGGTCGCCAACGCCTCGCCGGCCTCCTCGAAGGCCTGCTGCAGCTCGTCGAGCACGCCCTGCCACGGGGCGGTGGCCAAGCCCTCCGGCGCCTCCCCAGCCCAGCGCAGCTTGGTGCCCGGCCATTGTTGACCGGCCGCGAGGCGCAACTCGCGTGCCGCGCGCTCGACCGCCGCCACACGTTGGTTCCAGTCCGCCAGGCCGCGCGCATGCTGCAGGCCCGCCGCCAGCAGGTCGCGCGCGAAGTCGAGCGCCTGCCCCGTGCCGAACTGCACGCCGAGGAATTGCACGCCGGTCTCGTTGAGCTGGTGCGCCTCGTCGAAGACCACCACGCGCACCGACGGCAGCAGCTCGGCCATGCCCGATTCGCGCACCGCCAGATCGGCGAAGAACAGGTGGTGGTTGATGACCACCACGTCGGCCGCCAGCGCTTCGCGCCGCGCGAGGTTGACGTGACAGGGCTTGAACTGCGGGCATTGCGCGCCGAGGCAGTTGTCGCGGGTCGAGGTGATGAGCGGGATCAGCGGCGAGCGTTCGTCCAGCCCGGGCAGTTCCGCCAGGTCGCCGGTGCGGGTGGCCTTGGACCATTGCTCGATCTTCGCCAGCGTGCGCAGGCTGCCACGCTCGGGCGAGGTATCGTGGCGCGCGAGGTCCAGCCGATGCAGGCACAGGTAACTCGCGCGACCCTTGAGCAGTGCGGTGCGCACCGGCAGCTTCAGTGCGTCGACCAGGCGCGGCAGGTCGCGGCCGAAGAGCTGGTCCTGCAGGGTCTTGGTGGCGGTGGACAGCAGCACGCGCTCGCCGCTGAGCAGCGCGGGCACGAGGTACGAGAAGGTCTTGCCGACGCCGGTGCCGGCTTCGACGACCAGTTCGCCGCCGGATTCGATGGTGCGGGCCACGGCCAGCGCCATCTCCGTCTGGCCGCCGCGCTCGCGGAAGTGGTCGGCTGCGCGCGACAGCACACCGTCGGGCGCGAAGGCTTCGCGCACTTCCTGAGTGAGCGCAGATGGCTTGCGGGAGGCCGTTCTGAGTGGTGGCGCGGCACCCAGCAGCGCGTCCAGATCGTCTTCATCATCATCGCCGTCGAAGGCGCCCATATCACCGACCATCAGGCGGGCTCTTGCGGCTCGACGGAGCGCTCCACGCGCGCGATCTGGTCGCGCAACGCCAGACGCCGCTTCTTGAGGCGGCGCATCAGCAGTTCGTCCTGCGGGACGACCTCGCCGAGCCGGTCGATGGTCGCGTTCAGGTCGGCGTGCGCCATGCGCAGCTCGATCAATTGACGCGACGGGGAGTGAAGATTGAAGTCCAAAGCGATGGTGGGTTCGACGGTGGCGCCGGCGCTCGATGCGGCGAATGCCGACACGGCTTCGTTCGATAATACGTCGCGACGCGACCGTTCCGCGACGCATTCCAACCGCGCCCCAGGCGCATCCGCGCGATGACACAAGGCTTCCGACTCTCCGCCGCCACCGGCCTGCACAAGGGCGACCGGGCCTATCAGCAGGACCAGGTCGCGGTGATCAGCCATCCGCGCACGGTCGGCTGCGTGCTCGGCATCGTCGCGGACGGCATGGGCGGCCGCAGCGGGGGCCGCAAGGCCTCCGACCAGGTGCTGATGACCGCAAACCAGCTCTTCGCCCGTTACCGCCCCGACCGCGACGACGCCGGCGCGCTGCTGCGGCAGGTGCTCGAGGATGCGCACACGGTGATCAAGCTGACGGCCGTATCGAGCGAGCAGGAGCCGCACAGCACCATCGCCGCCTTCCTGGTGAATCCGAGCGGCGCGTGCGCCTGGATCCATGCCGGCGATTCACGCATCTACCTGTTCCGCAAGGGGCAGATGGTGGAAC
>CALRYR010000606.1:0-3021 GCA_943372425.1 Variovorax sp. YR752
CTGGACGTCGCCCGGCGGAATGCTCTCGACATTGCCCATGCTGTCCTTGTGCGCCAGCTCGCCCGACAGCACGTAGCTGATGATCTCCATGTCCTTGTGGCCGTGGGTGCCGAAGCCGGCACCCGCCGCCACGCGGTCTTCATTGATCACGCGCAGGTTGCCGTAGCCCATGTGGGCCGGGTCGTAGTAGCCGGCGAACGAGAAGCTGTGAAAGGACTTGAGCCAACCGTGATCGGCGTAGCCGCGCTCCTGGGATTTACGAATCGTCAACATCGTTGAACTCCTTTGGCCCCTCGAGGCCCTTCGATTGCCGCGCCGTATGCGCAGCGGATGAAGTGAACTTTAGGGCGCCGCATCCCGCCTGAAGCGGTCCGGATTTGATGGCATCATTCGAATTTTTTGAATGAAGGCTTGTCCATGCCCAGCGCCCGTGACGTGCTCACCCCCGACGCCCTCGGCATGCTGCAGACGGTGGTGCGCACCGGCAGCTTCGCCGGGGCTGCGCGTGCGATGGACATGGTGCCCAGCGCCCTGAGCTACCGGGTGCGTCAGATCGAGGATGCGCTCGACGTTCTGCTGTTCGACCGCAGCGCGCGCCAGGCGCGGCTCACCGAAGCGGGCGCCGAGTTGCTGCGCGAGGCGCCGCGTCTGCTGTCCGACCTCGACGCCGTCGCCAACCGCGTGAAGCGCGTCGCCACCGGCTGGGAGCCGCTCTTCACCATCGCGATCGACAGCGTGATCGCCCGCGACCCGATGCTCGACCTGGTCGGCGCCTTCTATGCGCTGGAGCCGCCCACGCGCCTCAAGCTGCGCGACGAAACGCTGCTCGGGACCATCGAGGCGCTGGCTCGCGGCGAGGCCGATCTGGCGGTGGGCTCGGTGCTCGATTCGACGAGCCTCGGCTTCACCGCGCCGGGCATCCGCACCCGGCCGCTGGGCGAACTGCGCTTCGTGTACGCCGTGGCGCCGCACCACCCGCTCGCCCGGCTGCCGCAGCCGCTCTCCGACGCCACGCTGCGCAGCCATCGCGCCGTTGCGGCGGCCGATTCCTCGCGCGCCGGACCGACCATGAACGTCAACCTGATCGGCGGGCAGGACGTGCTCACCGTGCCCACGATGCACACCAAGCTCGCCGCGCAGCTGCATGGGCTGGGTGGCGGCTTCCTGCCGGAGCCGATGGCGCGCCCGTACATCGAGGCCGGGCACCTGGTCGAACTGCAGACCGAACGCGGCCTGCCGGTGGGCCAGATGCACCTGGCCTGGCGCGTGCGGTCGGCAGCTAGCCCGGGCCGGGCGCTGCAATGGTGGCTGGCACAGTTCGAGCACGAGGGCACGCGGAAGGCGCTGTTGCACCGGCATCGCGGGGGGTACTGACCAGGATGCCCGCCTTTGACGAGGCGCTGAAAACCCGGGCCAAGGTCGCCGAACGGAAGGGTTAGAGTCGGCAGGCATCCACCTCTCTGCTGTCCGTCAGCCTTCCACCATGCCTGCTCCCGCCCCCCGCACCTCCCCTAAGTCGGCCCCGCGCCATTTCGCCATCGTCGGCGCGGGCATGGCGGGCATCGCCTGCGCGCGCACCCTGGTGCAGGCCGGTCACCGGGTCACGGTGTTCGAGTGCGAAGACGGCGCGGGCGGCCGCATGGCCAGCGAGTCGACCGCCTTCGGCCGCTTCGACAGCGGCGCGCAGTACTTCACCGTGCGCGACGAGCGCTTCGCCCTCGCGCTGCAAACGGTGCCCAAGCTCTGCCGCCCCTGGAGCGCCAACCTCGTGCGCGTGCTCGACCCGCACGGCCGCGTGGCCGAGGCCGCACTGCCGTCGCTCGAACCGCACTACGTCGCCCAGCCCGGCATGGACGCGGTGGTGGCGGCCTGGGCCAAGCCGCTGGGCGACAGCCTGATCACCGGCGTGCAGGTGACGCAGATCGAGCCCGACGCGCTCGACCGCCGCCGCTGGCAGCTGCACACCGAGGGCGGCCCCGGCGTGCCGGTCCATTCCGGTTTCGACGCCGTGCTGCTGGCCATTCCACCGGCGCGCGCGCGATTGTTGCTGGGCCGCAGCAAGGTGTCGCCCACGCTGGAGCGCAGCATCGCGAAGGTGCATGCCTCGCCCTGCTGGACGCTGATGATCGCCTTCCCGCAGGCCAACCAGCCGACCATGTCGCACCTGGGGCCGCAGTGGAACGCGGCGCGCAGCACGCACCACCGCGTCGCCTGGCTGGCGCGCGAGTCGTCCAAGCCGGGCCGCGATCCGGTGGAACGCTGGACGCTGCAGGCCAGCCCGACCTGGTCGCAGGAACACCTGCGCGACGACGCGCCGCGTGTGGAGGCCAAGTTGCTGCGCGCCTTCTCCGAGATCACCGGCATCTACGCCACGCCCAACTACGCCCGCGCCCGCTGCTGGCCCGAAGCACAGACCCAGGCACCACTGGGCAAGCCGCACCTGTGGGACGCCAAGACACGCATCGGCCTGGCCGGCGACTGGTGCATGGGCCACCGCGTCGAAGACGCCTTCCTCTCCGGCCTGTCGCTGGCCCTCGCGGTGGTGTGACGCCGACCGGCCGGTTCGCGCCCTCGCCCACCGGGCCGCTGCACGCGGGTTCGCTGGTGGCGGCGCTGGCCAGCTGGCTCGACGTGCGCGCACGCGGACCGCAGGCTCGCTGGCTGGTGCGCATCGAGGACGCCGACACCGAGCGCTGCCTGCCCGGTCTGGGAGAACACATCCTCGGACAGCTCGCGGCCTGCGGCCTGGCGCCGGACGAGCCGCCGGTCTGGCAGACGCAGCGCACCGCACGCTACCAGGCAGCGCTCGGCGCGCTGATCGCCTTGCACCGCGCCTACCCCTGCGGCTGCTCGCGCAAGGACATCGACACTGCGCTCGCCGCCCGCGGCGTGGCGCACACGCGGCACGGTGAACGGGTCTACCCCGGAACCTGCCGCCACGGCCGGCACGGCAAGACGGCGCGCGCCTGGCGCTTTGCCGTCGAGCCGCTGGTGGCTGCGCCCGCGCCGCAAGTGCAGAAC
>CALRYR010000607.1:0-3017 GCA_943372425.1 Variovorax sp. YR752
GCTCAGATGCCGGGCAGCGACTTCGAAAGCCCTCAGGGGATTGAGAGGCGGGATGGGGCGCGACACGATGTTTCCTTGGGATGGCCGGCGTCGGGATGGCAGGCCGGAATCGCCGAGTGTGCGTCAAAAGCCTTCAATATTTTCTCGGCATTCGCCCTAGAAAAACTCGTTTGCCCAGGGGCAGGGTGCCTTCCTAGACTGGCCCCCCGTTCGATGCACCGGTGCATCGAGTCCCCTCCCAGGCCGCACTGCGGCCGACTTCGGAAACACAAGCATGAAAGACGAACTCCGCGCGGGTGCGACCACCCGACGCGACCTGACCGTGGATCTGCCACGGACGGTCGATTTTCTCGGCGAATCCCTGCGCATCTATGCCACGCCCGAGCTCGTGCGCGATGTCGAGCAGACCTGCCTGGACTTCCTGCTGGGCCATGTCGACGCCGGCGAAAACTCGGTGGGCACCGCCATCGCCGTGAAGCACGGCGGCGCCACGCTGCTAGGGCAGCCGGTGCGCATCGATGCGCGCGTGGCTGCGGTCGAGGGTCGCAGCGTCGCCTTCGATTTCAGCGTGCACGAAGGCGACAAGGAAGTCGCCAGCGGCACGCACAGCCGGTTCGTCGTGAACGTCGATCGGCTCCGCGCCAAGGTGCAGGCGGGCGTGCAACAGGCGGCGTCGGCGGGCTGACGACCTGTCCTCAACCCACAAAGAACGAGACAAAACCATGTTCATCAAGACATTCATCTCCCTGTGGATCGCACTGCTCGCCGCGCTGGCCTTCCATGCCTCGGCGCAGGCACAGGACCTGACCGGCAAGGTCACGCGCACGCCGACCGGGTACCTGATGGTGCTGCGCAACGGCGATGATGTCATCGCACACATCGAGCGGCTTGCCGTGGTCGAGCAGATCCAGAGCGCCAGCATCTTCGGCATCGGCTTCATGCGCGAGGCGACCTTTGGCTTCTACGATTTTTCGAAGAAGGTCTTCAACCCGAAGACGTTCAAGGATGTCGAGATGGCCAACCTCACGGGCAGCATTGCCTGGAAGGAGGGCAAGCCCTCCATTCATGCGCATGGCATCGTGACCGACGGTACTTTCGTCGGCGCGGGCGGCCACTTTCTGGGCATGACGGTGGGGACAGGGTCCTGCGAAATCACGGTGATCCTGTACCCGCACCGGCTTGAGCGTTTCGTCGATCCGTCGATTGGGGCCAACGTGCTGGGCCTGCATCCCGGCGCAAAGTAGCCGTCACGCTCGCCCCTTCTTCACGGGCCATTGCTTGGCTTTGGCGTGCGCGCCGACCTTTCACATTCCGAGGTTGAACGCCCCCGGGGATCGTCGGCCTGTGCAGGCCTTTCCGTCGAAAGAAAGGGCCGAACGATGGAAGCTCGATCGGCTGCAGCACTTTGAGGCGCTGAACGCCACCCCGGGCCGGTCTGAAGGCACTGGGCCTGAGCGCCTGCGCGGTGCGACAGCGCTTTCCCGAGCCTATGGCACTGTCGATCTCGGGCTTTGGCAACTTGGGCCATCGTGCGAGCGACCGGGCAGCTTCTGGGCGGCGGCTCAGGGGTTGCTCCGGACCACGTTGGCGGACCGTTGGTAGTTGTGCTGAAGGGCGCAGTTCCGTCACCGCGATCTGCCGTCCTACGCGGCAATCAGCAGGCGCTTCAGCGCCGGTGGTCGTCGCGCCAGGACACTTCGCGCATGAACCTTCCCCGCATCATTTTGGCTGCCGACAGCCACCGCATTGACGCGTTCATTGCTCGCTCCGAGGAGGACCGCGCGCAGGGCCTCATGGAATGCACCTCCCTGGAAGAAGGCGAGGGCATGCTCTTCGTCCACGACGAACCGCTCGAGGCTTGCTTCTGGATGAAGAACACGCCGATGGATCTGTCCATCGCTTTCATCGACGACGAAGGCAGGATCCTGAACGTGGCAGAGATGGATGCGCAGTCGCTCGAAGGCATCCGGGCCGAAGGCCTGTGCAGATTCGTGCTGGAGATGAATCCGGGCTGGTTTGCCCAACGGGGCGTGGCGACAGGCTCCGTGCTCGCGGGACTGCCGCTGCCACGCCTCGCTGCATCTGCCGCCGCGAGTGCCCGATCGTCTCTCTCGGGTGGAGGTCATGGAGCTTCTTGAGGTCATCACGGCCGACGTCTTCGCTTGCGTATCGGGCATGGCCATTCGCAACCCAAGCCTTCGCTGGCGACTTGACTGCCGCTCTCAAAGGGCCGTGTGCAGAGAAGTATAGGAAAGCATCAAGGCAACGCCGGCACCGTGGGGCGGCCCCAGTCGGCCCACAGCTTTGCGACGGCGGCATAGTCGTCGCGGCCATACCCCGCAGCCGCCGCCATCTCATACACGCTGTGAGAGCCCTGGATGGCGAAGAGCGGCACGCCCAGCGACTGCCCTAAGGCAAGCGCTAGCACGGAGTCCTTGCGCGCGGCATCGAGCGGCATGCCGCCTGCATAGTCCCCGTTGACGATGCGCTCGGCATAGCGGTACGTCAGCGGACGGTGCAGACCCATCTGCGCATCGGACAGCAAGGAGATGAGCTTGTGGTGGTCAACCCCCGCTGCGGTTGCCAGAGAACCTGCTTCCGCCACAACGACCATGACCGCATGCGCTACCGCGTTGTTGATGACCTTGGCCGCGGCGCCAGCGCCGCTTGCGCCGAAATAGACTTGCTTCACAGCGATCGCATCCAGCACGTCTTGCACGGATGCGATCGCCGCTTCCGAGCCGCCCAGCGCCAGCGATGCGGTTCCGGCTTGCATCTGGCTCACACCGGCCATGACTGATGCGTCAACGATCTCGATGCCGTGCGGCTCGAGGACCCTGCGGCTCGCATGAATGTCCTCAGGGTTCACCGTGCTGGTCTCGAGTACCACGCAGTTCTTGGGCAGGAAGGACGCAATCCGCTCCAGTATCTCCCGCGAGATCGCCGGACTGGGAAGTGAGAGAACGATCGCACGTGTGTTCGCCAGGTCGGTCGGATCCGTGATGGGTCGTGCATCG
>CALRYR010000608.1:0-3008 GCA_943372425.1 Variovorax sp. YR752
AGATTTGCGGAATGTTGTACTTCTTGCAGATGAAAGCGGCTTGCGTGCCTTTTCCTGCCCCGGGGGCGCCCAACAAAATCAGTCTCATGGTGTCCTCGGACGGTTCTTAGATTTCTGTCACGCCGAGCCGGCCACGCGGGCAAGGGGCAGGGCGGAATTGCGTCGAGGATAGCATGCGCACCCGTGCGGAATGCCCGCAAAAGACGCCTCAGCGACCCGCGAACAGCGCACGCACACGTGCCAGGTCTTCCGGTGTGTCGACACCCGGGCCCGGACTGCGGTCGCTGACATGCACCGCGATGCGAAAGCCATGCCACAGCGCACGCAACTGTTCGAGCGCTTCGGTGCTTTCGACGGGGGCTGGCGGCAACGTCGGGAACGTCCGGATGAAGCCGGCGCGGTAGCCGTAGATGCCGATGTGGCGCAGCGGGGCCGGCGAGGATGGTAGGGCAGGGCCGTCAGCTGACGCGTGACCGTCACGCCACCATGGAATGGGCGCACGGCTGAAGTAGAGCGCGTGGCCGCGCGCGTCGAGCACGACCTTCACCACGTTCGGGTTGCCGAATTCGGCGGCCGAATCGATCGGGTGGGCTGCCGTGCTCATGGCGGCCTCTGGCTGCGCGGCCAGTTCGGCAGCCACGGCGTCGATCAAGGCGGGATCGATGAGGGGTTCGTCGCCCTGCACATTCACGACGATCGCGTCGTCCGGCAGCGCAAGCTGGGCGCAAGCCTCGGCCAGGCGGTCGCTGCCGCTCGGATGGTCGGTGCGGGTCAGCAGGGCGTCGATGCCGTGCAGCGTGCAGGCATCGACGATGCGTGCATCGTCTGCCGCGACAACGACGCGCGAGGCGCCGGAGGCCAGCGCCCGTTGCGCCACGCGCACCACCATCGGCACGCCGCCGATGTCGGCGAGCGGCTTGTCGGGCAGCCGCGTCGACGCCAGCCGCGCCGGGATCAGGACGGTGAAGGCCATCAGAGGCCGAGTTCGTCGTCCGACAGCGTGCGCGCTTCGTTCTCGAGCAGCACCGGGATGCCGTCGCGCACCGGGTAGGCGAGCCGCGCGCTGCGCGAGACCAGTTCCTTTTTCTCGGCGTCCCAGGTCAGCGGGCCCTTGGTGACGGGGCAGACGAGCAGTTCAAGAAGCTTGGTGTCCATCGAGCGATGATAGCTTTGCATCGAGCGCCGCCAGGAAGGCCAGTGCCGGCTCGAAGCGCAGCGGCACGGCCAGCGCATCCGGCTGACGACGCCAGAGCTTGAGCGCATCCTTCTCGGTGCACAGCACGGTCGCATCGGTGGCGACCGGTGCCCAGTCGTCGAAGTCGTGGTGATCGGGCAGGGCGATGCAGCGTGTCGGCGCGAGGCCTTGCTCGCGCAGCATCTGGAAAAAGGATTCGGGCTTGGCGATACCGGCCACGGCGATCAGCGGCCGGCCCTTCAACGTGGTCAACGGCACTGCGGCGCCGTCGGCGGACACGGCCGAATCTGCAAGCGAACGTCGTGCCGTGAAGCCGGCAAAAGCCGGCCGGGCGCCGGTGTGCAACACCAGGTCGCAGGCGCGCGGCCACGCCTCGCGCAGCGGCCCGGCCGGCAGCAGCCAGCCGTTGCCGATGCCGCGGTCGTCGAACACGCAGATCTCGACGTCGCGCGCAAGCGCCAGATGCTGCAGGCCATCGTCGCTGACGATCACGCGGACGTCGGGGTACGTCGCCGTCAGGGCCCGCGCGGCGTCGATGCGTCGCGCGGCAACGAACACGGGCGCGCGGGTCGATCGCCGGACCAGCGCCGGCTCGTCCCCGACGTCGCGCGGGTCGCTGTCGTCGCGCACTTCGCGGCAGTCGGTGGTGCGGCGGCCATGGCCGCGCGAGATCACGCCGGCCGGCACGCCGCGGGCGCGCAGGTGTTCGACGATGGCCATCACGACCGGTGTCTTGCCTGCACCGCCGGCAACCACATTCCCGACCACGACGACCGGCACGCTGGCGCGTTCGGTGCGCAGCCAGCCCACGCGGTACAACGCACGGCGCAGCGCTGCGAGCAGGCCGAAAAGCCGTGACAGCGGCCACAGCAGTCGCGCGACCGCGCCCCGTTCGAGCCAGGCGCGCTGCAGCTGCAAGTCAGCGCCCCGCCTGGGCGGCGGATTGCGTGGCGAAGGTGATCTGCACCATGCCGGCCCGGCGCGCGGCCTCCATCACGGTGATCACGGCCTGGTGCGCGGCGCTGGCGTCGGCGCTGATGATGACCACGCTGTCCTTGGTGCCGCCCGCCGCCGCGAGTGCAGCGGCGACCGTCTCGACGCTGCGGTCGGGCAGCACGTTGCGATTGATCGAGTAGCGGCCGTCCGCTGACACGGCGACGATCACCTCCTTGGGGTAATCGCGCTGCGGTTCGGCATCGGCCACTGGCAGGCGCAGCTGCATTTCGGTGAACTTGCTGTAGGTGGTCGACAGCATCAGGAAGATCAGCACCACCAGCAGCACGTCGATGAACGGGATCAGATTGATCTCCGGCTCGTCGCGCGCGCCGTGTCGGAAATGCATGCGGCCGGGCTTCATGACGGGCTCACTTGCGCAGCGTGTTGAGGTGCCGTGCGAAGCGTTCGCCGGCCAGCTCGAGATTCAGCAGGTATTCGTCGACGCGGGTGCGAAAGTAGCGCCAGAAGATCAGCGCCGGGATGGCGACGATCAGGCCGAAGGCCGTGTTGTAGAGCGCGATCGAAATGCCGTGCGCCAGTTGCGCCGGGTTCCCCGACCCCACCGCGCCACCCGCTGGCGACTGCGAACCGAAGATCTCGATCATGCCGATCACCGTGCCCAGCAGGCCGAGCAGCGGAGCGGCTGAGGCGATGGTGGCGAGCGCCGGGAGCCAGCGCTCCAGGCGATGCGCGACGGTGCGGCCGGATGCTTCCATCGCGACCCGTACATCTTCTTCACTGCATCGCGGGTTGGCGCTCATTACGCGGAAGCCGGAAGCGAGCACCTCGCCCAGCGCCGAGTTCTTTTCGAGCTTCG
>CALRYR010000609.1:0-3006 GCA_943372425.1 Variovorax sp. YR752
GTCTGCGGTACACACCGGGCTTTATATTTCCTTGTACCAATGCTCTTAGAGCACGGGCTTGGTAAATTGTCAGGCAGGCGTGATCGTCTCGCGTTAGACGAACCCGAAACCTGACTGCCCTCGCCCACCTGAACCCTGGTTCAGGATGCGGGTCCGGCGCACCCCACTGCAGACACCTTTTCTGCCCACGACGGCCCCTTTCCGGGGCCGTCGCCTTTTCTGACGAAAGCTTTCCCGCATGTCGCTCGAACCGATGCTGATCCTCGAACTCGCCCTGCTGGGCATCGGCACGGGCTTCCTGGCCGGCCTGCTCGGCATCGGCGGCGGCATGCTGATGGTGCCGTTCATCACGATCATCATGGGCCAGCGCGGCGTGCCGGCCGACCTGGCCGTGAAGATGGCGATCGCGACCTCGATGGCCACCATCATCTTCACCTCGATCTCGAGCGTGCGCGCCCACCACAAGCGCGGCGCGGTGCGCTGGGACATCGTCAAGCGGCTGTCGCCCGGCATCGTCATCGGCAGCCTGATCGGCAGCCTGGGCGTCTTCGCGCTGCTCAAGGGCACGGCGCTGGCCATCTTCTTCGCGCTCTTCGTTGGCTTCTCGGCCACGCAGATGTTCCTCGACAAGAAGCCCAAGCCGACGCGCCAGATGCCCGGTACCGCAGGCCAGCTTGGCGCAGGCGGCGTGATCGGCTTCATCTCGGGCCTGGTCGGCGCGGGCGGCGGCTTCATCAGCGTGCCCTTCATGACCTGGTGCAACGTCGCGATCCACAACGCGGTGGCCACCAGCGCCGCGCTCGGCTTCCCGATCGCCGTGGCCAACGTGGCGGGCTATATCGTGAGCGGCCACAACGTGCAGGGCCTGCCGGCCGGCGCCTTCGGCTACATCTGGCTGCCGGCGCTGGTGGTGATCGCGGCCTGCAGTGTCTTCACCGCGCCGCTGGGCGCCAAGGCGGCACACAGCCTGCCCGTGAAGAAGCTCAAGCGGGTGTTCGCGAGCATCCTCTACGTGCTGGCGGCGTACATGCTCTGGAAGGGCCTGTCGGGCTGACGCCTCGAAGGCCGCCATGACGTGCGGTCATGGCCTTTCACGCGCGGGAACATGGTGGGCCATGAACTCGACCACCCAGTCGATGAACACGCGCAGCTTGGTGCTGACACGCCGGTTCGGCGGGAACGCCACGAACATCGGCATCGGGTCCAGCCGCCAGTCGTCGCGTAGGGAACGGTCTTGCCGGTGCGCGACCACACGAAGCCCACGACGCTGTGTTTGGCATCGTCCAGAGCCTGCGGATGCACCGGCATGCCGGCGCGCGCGAGGTAGTCCGGTGCGGCGTAGACCCCGAGCGGCAGGTCGCCCAGGCGGCGGGCCATCAGCGACGGGTCGGTGAGCTCGCCGCCGCGCACCACGCAGTCCACGTTTTCGCCGATCAAGTCCACCATGCGGTCGCTCACGCCCATGTCGATCTGGATCTCGGGATAGCATGCATGGAAGCTGCGCGCCTCCACCACGCGAGCGAAAGCATGCATCGCATCGAAACGGCCATCAAGGCTCCAGAAGCAGTCGCGGATTGTTCGGGATCGACAAACAGTGATTGTTGATGCTGCCCTGTTTATCCGGACGGCGCAGGTCCCTAAAGTCCCTTCATCAGAAACCCCGAGGGCGATGTCCCTCTCCAGAAAGCATTCCATGACGCAGCGCGATGTCGTTTTTCCTCCGGGTCGCCAGGCTCTCTACGAGAAGAACCGGTATTCGCCGGCGGTCCGGTCCAACGGATTCCTGTTCGTGTCGGGACAGGTCGGCAGCCGCCCCGACGGCTCGCCTGAACCCGAGCTCGAAGCCCAGGTCCGGCTCGCCTTCGAGAACCTGAACGCCGTCCTGGCGTCGGCAGGTTGCACCTTCGACGACGTGGTCGACGTCACGATGTTCGTGGTCGACCCCGAGGCGAACTTCGAGACCATCTGGAAGGTCGTGCCCGAGTATTGGGGCGACGCGCCGCACCCGACGCTGACGGGCGTCGGCGTGACCTGGCTCTACGGCTTCCAGTTCGAGATCAAGGTGATCGCGAAGCTCCCGGAAGAGCGGCCGCGTTGACCTGCACGGCTCAGCCGTGGAAGAACTTCGCCGGCCCCGTCACCAGCCAGGGGAAGATCACCATCAGGAACATGACCGCGAACTCCGCGATCATGAAGGGAATCACCCCGCGGGTGACGTCGTCCATCTTCATGCGACCCACCCCGGCGACCACGTTGAGCACCGTGCCCACCGGTGGCGTGATCAGGCCGATCGAGTTGTTGATGATGAACATCACGCCGAAGTAGACCGGGTCGATGCCGGCCGCCTTGACCACCGGCATCAGCACCGGCGTGAGGATCAGGATGGTCGGCGTCATGTCCATCGCGGTGCCGACGATCATCACCAGCACCATGATCGCGATCATCAGCAGGATCTTGTTGTCCATGAAGGGCTCGAGCAGCCCGATCACCTTCGACGGCAGGTCGGCCACCGTGATGAGCCAGGCGCTCACCATGGCCGCGGCGATGAGGAACATCACGATGGCGCTGGTCTTCGCGGCACTGACGAACACGGCGTACAGATCGCGCCACGACAGCTCGCGGTAGATCGCCGTCGACACGAACAGCGCGTATACCGCCGCGACCACCGCCGCCTCGGTCGGCGTGAAGACGCCCATGCGCAGGCCGACCAGGATGATCACCGGCAGCATCAGCGCCCACAGCGCCTTACGGAAAGCCGTGGCGATCTCGGCGCCCGACTTGCGCGGCGGCGGCACGATCTTCTCGCGGCGCACCAGCCAGGCCCAGGTGACCCAGAGCGCACCGCCGATCAGCAGGCCCGGCACGATGGCCGCGAGGAAGAGCTTGGAGATCGACACGTTGGCCGCCACGCCGAAGATCACCAACCCGATGCTCGGCGGGATGACCGGCCCGATCACGCCCGTGGCCGCGATGAGCCCGCCGGCGCGCGCCTTGTCGTGGCCCGCG
>CALRYR010000610.1:0-3006 GCA_943372425.1 Variovorax sp. YR752
ATGGCGATTTCGGGCAGCTTGACCGGATGCGGCAACACCGCCAGCTCGAAGGGCGCGACCATCCGCTCGGCCAGCCGTTGCGGCACCGTGGCGACCAGGTCGCTGGACTGAAGGATGTGGCCGATCGCCACGTAGTGCGGCACCGTCAGCCGGACCTTCCGCTGCGGTGCGCTGCGGTCCAGGATCTGGTCGACGCGGCCATGGCCCGTGCCCGCCGACACCACGGCCAGATGCTCTGCGGCGAAGAAGTCCGCCTCCTGCAGCTTCCTGCGCGTCAGCGGGTGCCGGCGCCGCACGAGGCAGACATACTTCTGCTCGAACAGCCGCCGCTGGAAGAACCCGCTCTTGAGCTGCGGCAGCAGGCCGATCGCGAGATCGACCTGACCCGCCTCCATCGCGTCCTTGAGGTTGACCGCCGTGTTGCGCACCGTGGTGATCGACAGCTGCGGCGCGACCCGGTGCAGGTGCTGCATCAGCTGGGGCAGGAAATAGATCTCGCCGATATCGGTCATGCCGATCGAAAAGCGGCGCTTGCTGCTGCCGGGGTCGAAGGTGCTCCGGGCGTTCACGGCGCTATGAAGCATGCCCAGCGCCAGGCTGACCGAGGTGGCCAACTGCTCCGCGAACGGCGTCGGCTGCATGCCGGCCGAGGTACGGAGGAAGAGCTCGTCCCCCATCAATTTGCGAAGACGCGCCAGTGCGTTGCTGACGGCCGGCTGGCCCAGGCCGAGGTTCTCGGCCACCTTCGACACCTTGCGCTCCGCCATGAGCTGGTCGAACACCACCAGCAGGTTCAGGTCGATGTCATGCAGCTCCATGGTGGGCCTTTGTCGTCATTGATCCGAATGATATTGAACATCGATCGCATCGCATTGACTGATTTTGATGGCGGGCCGAGCATGGGCCCCACGCGCTCGAACGGCTTCGGCGAGACCCGCGACAAACAACGAGAGACAACACACGATGAGCACCCCCGACACAGGCACCTTTCCGGTCCGCATCCACTGGGAATCCGGCGACACCAGCCGCATCCCTTTCATGGCCTATACCGACGAGGCGCAGCATCGCAAGGAGCTCGAGCGCTTCTTCTACACGCGGCACTGGAACTACGTGGGGCTTGAAGCGGAGATCCCCGCGCCCGGCGACTTCAAGCGCACCGTCGTCGGTGAACGCTCCGTACTGATGGTGCGCGATGCCGAGGGCGCCATCCATGTGGTCGAGAACGTCTGCGCGCACCGCGGCATGCAGTTCTGCCGCGAGCGGCACGGCAACCGCAAGGAGTTCGTCTGCCCGTACCACCAGTGGAGCTACACGCTGCAGGGCGACCTGCAGGGCGTGCCTTTCCGGCGTGGCGTGAAGCAGGATGGCAAGGTCAACGGTGGCATGCCGGTCGACTTCAAGACCGCCGACCATGGCCTGAACAAGCTCAAGGTGGCGACGCGCGGCGGCGTGGTGTTCGCGAGCTTCGATCACGACATCGAGTCGCTGGAAGACTTCCTCGGCCCGACCATCCTGGGCTACTTCGATCGCCTGTTCAATGGCCGCAAGCTCACCATCCTCGGCTACAACCGCCAACGCATCCCGGGCAACTGGAAGCTGATGCAGGAGAACATCAAGGACCCGTACCACCCCGGCCTGCTGCACACCTGGTTCGTCACCTTCGGGCTCTGGCGCGCCGACAACAAGAGCGAGCTGAAGATGGATGCACGGCATCGCCACGCCGCGATGATTTCCACCCGCGGCCAGTCGGGCAAGGCCGATCAGGTGACGCAGGTGTCGAGCTTCAAGGAAAGCATGTCGCTCAACGACCCGCGCTTCCTCGACATCGTGCCGGAGCCCTGGTGGGGCGGGCCGACGGCCGTGATGATGACGCTCTTCCCGAGCGTCATCCTGCAGCAGCAGGTCAACAGCGTGTCCACCCGCCACATCCAGCCCGACGGCCACGGCGCCTTCGATTTCGTGTGGACGCACTTCGGCTTCGACGACGACACCGAAGAGATGACGCAGCGCCGGCTGCGGCAGGCCAACCTCTTCGGCCCGGCCGGCTTCGTCTCGGCCGACGACGGCGAGGTCATCGAGTTCTCGCAGCAAGGCTTCGAGCAAAAGCCTTTCCATCGCACGCTGGCCGAGCTCGGCGGGCGCGAGGTCGGTGACACCGACCACATGGTGACCGAGACGCTGATCCGCGGCATGTACGCCTATTGGCGCGAAGTCATGGAGGCCTGAGCCCATGAACGACATGACCGAAACAACCCGCGTGGCCCCGCCGAGCACCGCACCGGACGTCGGCTTCCAGGACTACGTCGCGATCGCGCGCCTGCATGCCGACTACGCTCAGGCCGTGGACTCCGGCGACTGGGACCTGTGGCCGGAGTTCTTCGTCGAGGACTGCCTCTACAAGCTGATCCCGCGCGAGAACCACGAACGCGGTTTCCCGCTCGCCACCTTGTTCTTCGAGAGCAAGGGCATGCTGAAGGACCGCGCTTACGGCATCCGCCAGACGCTGTTCCACGACCCGTACTACCAGCGGCACGTGGTCGGCGCACCGCTGATCCGATCGGCGGCACCCGACCACTTCGAGGTGGAAGCCAACTACGCGGTCTTCCGCACCAAGCTGTCAGAGGCATCGACCGTCTTCAACGTCGGCCGCTACATCGACACCATCGTCCGGACGCCGGACGGACTCAGGTTCGCGTCGCGCCTGTGCGTGTACGACAGCGAAATGATCCCGAACTCCATCATCTATCCGATCTGAGGCCCTCCGATGAGCGACACCCCCTGGACCGACGTCTGCAACGAAGACGACGTGTTCGATGACAACGCGGTCGGCCTGCAGGTCGCGGGCCGCGACATCGCCCTCTACAAGGTCGAAGGCCGCGTCTTCGCCACCGACAACACCTGCACCCATGGCCGCGCGCGGCTGTGCGACGGCTTTCTCGAAGGCTATGAGATCGAATGCCCGCTGCACCAGGGCCGCTTCGACATCCGCGATGGCCGCGCAAGCTG
>CALRYR010000611.1:0-3003 GCA_943372425.1 Variovorax sp. YR752
ACGGCCCGGGAACTGCTAGGCGCCGTGGCCGACGCCGTAGGCCCCGCACGCTGACATGCGCGCATCCGCCCACGTACGCGAGCGCGTCATCGCCGGTGGCCTGCTGCTGATCCTCGCGTTCATCGGGTCGGCGGCCTACGACGGATGGCGGCTGCACCAGCAGGTGATGGCGGTCAACGAGCGGGAGCTCGGCAATCTCGCGACCGCGCTCGCCGGAGAGGCCGACCGCAACCTGCAATCGGTCGACGTGCTGCTGCGCGACACGGCGAGCTGGTACGAGAGCTTCCCCTGGCGCGCCGAGCCGGACGCCGTGGTGGCCGCGCTCAATTCGCGTGCGGTCGGCGTGCCGCAGGTGAGTGTGCTGACCATCGTCGACGCAACCGGCATGCAGCGCTTCCGCTCGCGCCCCACGGGGGAGCCGCTGGCCGACGTGTCCGACCGCGCGTACTTTCTCAAGCAGCGCGACACCGACACCGCCGGCCTGGTCATCAACGAACCGATCGTCACGCGCACCGAGCGCGAGCCGGCGGTCGTGATCTCGCGCCGGCTCAGCCGGCCCGACGGCAGCTTCGACGGCGTGGTGACGGCCATCGTCACGCTGCAGGCGCTGCAGAGCGCCTATTCGGCCATCCAGTTCGGCGAAGGCAGCTCGCTGGTGCTGGCGCAGGACGACGGCAGCGTGGTGGTGCAACAGCCGGCCGATGCGCCGCGCTCCCGGTTCCCCGAGCTGTCGGCGCTCAAGGGCGGCGCGCTGATCGACCGAGCGGCCAGCCCGGTCGACGGGCGCGCCAAGCTGATCGCGACGGTCGGCGTCGGCAGCCTGCCGCTGCTGCTGGCCATCTCGCGCGACGAGCACGAGGCCTTGCGACCCTGGTACGACGAGATGTGGAGCGCGAGCATTCGCACGGGGGTGGTGTGCCTGCTGATCGGCCTGGCCGTCGTGGCGCTGCTGCGCCAGCTGCGGCGCCAGGCCGAGGCCGCGCGCGAGCGCCGCCGCCTCGAGGCGCGGCTGCAGCAGACGCAGCGGCTCGAGGCACTGGGCACGCTGGCCGGCGGCATCGCGCACGACTTCAACAACATCCTCGGCGCGATCCTGGGCTTCGGCGAGCTGGCCCAGCAGCAGGCCGAGCCCGGCAGCGCGCTGCGGCGCCACATCGACCGCGTGCTGCAGGGCGGCGCGCGGGCGCGGTTGCTGGTGCGGCGCATCCTCGACTTCAGCCGCAGCGGCGTGACCGATCGCGCGCCGGTGCATGTGCAGACGCTGATGGAAGAGATCGTCGCGATGCTTGCATCCACGCTGCCGGCGGGCGTCGACCTGCAGGCGCAGCTGGACGCCGGCGACGCTGCCGTGCTGGGCGACGCCACGCAGCTCTACCAGGTGGCGATGAACATCTGCACCAACGCGGTCCAGGCGATCGAGGGCGCCGGCACGGTGTCGATCCGGCTGCGGCGCCTCGACGTGAGCGCGCCGCGCGTGCTGCTGCACACCGAGCTGGCCGTCGGCCCGCACGTCTGCCTGGAGGTGCGCGACACCGGCGTGGGCATCGCGCCCGAAGCGCTGCAGCGCATCTTCGAACCGTTCTTCACCACCAAGAAGCAGGGCGAGGGCACGGGGCTCGGGCTGGCGGTGGTGCACGGCATCGTGTCCGATCTCGGCGGCGCCATCGATGTCGCCTCGGTCCTGGGCGAAGGCACGCAGGTGTCGGTCTGGCTGCCGGTGTGCGGCGAGTGCGCACCGGCCACCGTGCCGGACACCGCCGAATGGCCGGCCGGGCAGGGCGAGGTCGTGATGGTGGTGGACGACGAGCAATCCCTGGTCGAGCTGGCGGAGGAAACGCTGGCCGGCCTGGGCTACGAGCCGGTCGGCTTCGATTCGGCCGAGCGCGCGCTGCAGGCCTTCGAGGCCGACCCCGCGCGTTTCGACGCGCTGCTCAGCGACGAGATGCTGCCCGGCATGCCCGGCACCGAACTCGCACGCCTGCTGCGGGCGCGGCGGCCTGCGCTGCCGGTGCTGCTCATGAGCGGCAAGGTGGACAAGGCCATGGTGGAGCGTGCACAGGCCGCCGGTGTGCATGCGGTGCTGCACAAACCGCTCGCGCTGCGCGAGCTGGCCACGCGCCTGGCCGAGGCACTGCGCGGTCGCTACAGCTGAAATCTGCGCGCCGCGGCGTGAAACCGGGCGGCAACCACGCCGCGGGAGCATCGGGTCTTCGCGGCCTCGGCCGTTCATCCCCGGAGAAATCGCATGAGCACCCTCACCACACAGGACGGCACCCAGATCTATTACAAGGACTGGGGCAGCGGCCAACCCGTTGTCTTCTCGCATGGCTGGCCGCTGTCGGCCGACGCATGGGACGCCCAGATGGTCTTCCTGGCCGAGCGCGGCTTCCGCGTGATCGCCCATGACCGCCGCGGCCATGGGCGCTCCAGCCAGCCCTGGAACGGCAACGACATGGACACCTACGCCGACGACCTCGCCGCGCTGTTCGAGAAGCTCGACCTGCGCGACGCCGTGATGGTCGGCCATTCGACCGGCGGTGGCGAAGTGGCGCGCTACATCGGCCGCCATGGCACGCAGCGCGTGGCCAAGGCCGTGCTGCTGAGCGCGGTGCCACCGCAGATGCTCAAGACCGCCAGCAACCCGGGCGGCCTGCCGATCGAGGTGTTCGACGGCATCCGCGCTGGCGTCGTTGCCGACCGCTCGCAGTTCTTCCAGGACCTCACCACGCCCTTCTACGGTGCCAACCGCGAGGGTTCCAAGGTCACGCAGGGCATGCGCGATTCGTTCTGGTTGCAGGGCATGGCCGGCTCGCACAAAGGGCTGCTCGACTGCATCAAGCAGTTCTCCGAAACCGACTTCACCGCCGACCTGAAGAAGATCGACGTGCCCACCTTGGTGGTGCACGGCGACGACGACCAGATCGTCCCGATCGGCGCGGCCGGTCTGCTGTCCGCCAAGCTGGTGAAAGGCGCGACGCTGAAGGTCTACGCCGGCGCGCCGCA